>JAFGJC010000120.1 GCA_016929305.1 candidate division CSSED10-310 bacterium
ATTTTGTACCACGCACCCCACACTGATGGGTATCTGACCGGGTTGAACGATTCGTCCCGTAGTCAGATAGATGAGTGTGATCTCATCCCCTGCTGGATAAAAATCACCAACCGGTTCGATTCTGACATGAGAAGGCATTTTTCGAGCAACACTATCGATAAGGTTCTGATATTTTGCTTTAATACAGATGAGGCCTTGTTTGGCTCCTGTTAATTCCATGGCCTTCTCTAATCCTTTGAGAACCAAATCCGTATGATGAATCAGCAGTTCCTTATCCTTGTGGAGAAGTGGTTCACATTCTACTCCATTGAGGATAAAAATTTCCGGTTGTGAGTCAAGTTTGATGTGCGTGGGGAATCCGCCACCTCCCGCTCCAACGATACCCAAATCTTTAACTTTTTGAATATCCATTATTGAAAATCCCGAAAATCAATCTTATCCACTATTGCCATAATGAGTGTACGGATTGGTGCATAATCTAACTGAAATACCTGCTGTGCAACTCCCGGTGCTCCACCGCATACAACAATGTCTCCTATGGATGCACCTACATAATCAACAGCCACCCATTCATTCCCAACAGCCTTTAAATCCGGATTCACAGGTTGAACCACAAAAACATGTTTCCCATTATAAGCCGGATGTTTACGCGTTGAGACCACTCGTTTTTTTATTTTTGCCAGAAACATAAATTCACTTTTTTTAATTTTATCGATAAATTTACTGGATTATATCGACCAGTTCCACGACTGCAGCATTCACCGGTGCGACACCCGAATCAAAAGCCTGGGCAGCATCTGTACTGGTCACAATGACAACCGTATCGCCGATACCGGCAAGTCTTCCAGGATCGGCTACAACCAAGGGGCTGCCGCATGGTCTCCCCGAACTTTGTATCGGCTGAACCACCAAAAGACGACATCCGTGCAGTTGTTTGACTTTGCGTTCCGCCCATACATTTCCAATTACATTTCCCAGTTTCATGCAGTTGCCTTCTTAGAAGGTTTCACTGTCTGCACATGGACATCATCCACAATGGCCATGATAACCGCATCGATAGGCGCATTCCTGGTTAAATCGGTCATGCGCGCAGAAGAACCATAGGAAAGCAGTACCATATTACCTTCTCCGGCTTGTACCGCATCGACGGCTACATGATAGGTGGACAGTGGTTTCCCTTGATGATCCACTTCTTTACACAGCAGTAATTTTTTTCCGTTTAAATTCTCATCCTTCTGGGCAGCCACGACAGTTCCAATAACTCTTGCGAAAATCATAACCACTCCTCGAGTTAGCACTATTTTTTAAAGCTTGTGTACAACTCTTCCACAGGACGCGGAATAACCATATCCGAAATGACTTCACCAACTGAAGATGCCGCACTTCGACCAGCTTCGATAGCTGACCGTACAGCGGCTACTTCTCCCTGGATCACAAACGAAACATATCCGCTGCCAATTTTTCGCCACTCAATCAACTTTACATCAGCGGATTTAACCGCTGCATCTGCTCCTGAAATTAATGGCGTGAATCCCCTCGTTTCAAGAATCCCAATTGATTGTTTCTCTGCCATATCCTACTCCTATTTTTTTAAAATTTCTTATGTTCACTTTAATCACTTAACACCTATACAAACCGGAAAGCTCCGGCTGTCATAATTCTGCGGTGTCTGCAAAAATCACGCGGATTGGTTATCCCTTGACCGGTCGGGGAAGCAATTGTATGAGAAAATGATGATTCTCCAAAATCTCCTCCATTTCCGCGCAGGGTACCTCCGTTGATGACGATGATATCGGTTTTAAGTTCCTTTGCGAAAGCCGTCGCTCGATTCATATCTTTTGTAAAGACACTGGATGTATGTTCAAAGTGATGTTCAGCCTTCTTGGCTTCCTCGATTCCCTGCTCAAAATTCTGAACACGCACCACGGGGATACAGGAAGTCATTTGCTCGGCAACTACCCATGGATGCTCGGCTTCTGTTTCCCCGAAGAGAAGCGGCACTTCATCGGCTAGCTGAAGTCCAAGAACTTTGGCAAGGATATTGGCATTGCGTCCTACAAAATCACGCCGGATCAAATAGTGTTTTCCACTTTTTTCCAGCACTTTATCCGCCAGGTGGTCCATTTGCTGACTGATTAACATTTTATTGCCCTGTCTCTCAAAAGCTTTTATAAAAGAATTGAATACCGAATCAACCACAAAAATCTCTTTTTCCGCGATACAGAGGATATTGTTGTCAAAACTTCCACTCCATGTAATCTCTTTAGCCGCTAGTTCCAAATCAGCTGTTTCATCTATTAATACCGGGGGATTCCCGGGTCCTGCCGCAATGACAGGCTTTTCATATTTCATGGCTTCAGCAACTACACCCGGACCTCCCGTAACCGATAACAGCCTTGTTTTCGAATGTCCAAACATGATTTTTGCTGAATCTAAAGTAGGCTCCGATACACAGGTAACAAGATTCCGAGGCGCACCAGCTTTAACCATGTATTGATTGCACCTTTCGATCACATAAGCATTTAGTCCTTTGGAAGCCGGATGGGGATTAAAAACAATGGTGTTACCCGCAGACAGTTGCGTAATGATATTTTCCAGCATTGTTGGGCTGGGATGGGTACTGGGCGATATATTTCCTATAACCCCCCAAGGCGCATATTCATCGATCGCTAAACCATTCTTCCCGGAATAACATTCGGGCTGAAGGAATTCAATCCCGGAAGCATGCTTTGCCACATTTTCATGTTTTGCAATCTTGTGATTCAGACGCCCCATACCGGTCTGTTCAATCGCCATACGGGAGAACTCTTCCTTAAAATCCAGAGTTACTTGGCGGACACAATCGGTAAATTTTTTACGGTCCTGAATACCCATCTTCTCATATAAGAGAAAGGCTTCATATGCCGCTTCGACTGCATCATCCATATCCTGAAAAACGCCCCAATTTTCTTCAGAGACAGACTCTTTGAATTCCACAGGAGTGGATTTCAACACATCCTGAACAACCCGATTGACGATAGTCTGTACTTGATCGTCAGATAAATTCACCTTAAACCCCCTTATCTATATCGTAAAATAAAATCTTATTTTCTGGGTTCGATAGGGAAAACCGGGGTTAATTTATCCAGGGGCCTTGGAATAATTGTCTGGCCCTGCACCTCTCCGATTTGAGAAGCTGCTGCTACTCCGGCATCCACCGCCGATTTAACAGCAGCCACATCACCACGCAGGATAATATTGACTTTTCCACCTCCGACTGGAAGATAATCTCCCAGCTTGACATTGGCGGCTTTCACAGCGGCATCTGCCGCTTGAATTGCCGTGGCCAGTCCTTTCGTTTCAATCACACCTAAAGCGGTCTGCATAGTTTGTTCTCCTTATTTTGATGTTTCTTGTTTTGGAATACCCAACATACGGAATACCTCATCATGTGAAGAAGGAATCACATTCGAACATACCAGTTCTCCAATTTTTGCAGCTGCTTCTGTACCCGCTTCAACAGCCGAATTGACAGCCCCTACTTCACCTCGAATAATGACGGTAACATAGCCACCGCCAATACCGATTTTTTGTACCAAGTCGACATTAGCAGTCTTGATCATCGTGTCGAGTGCAACAATGGAACC
>JAFGJC010000121.1 GCA_016929305.1 candidate division CSSED10-310 bacterium
TGAATGTTTTGATAAAAACCGCCGTGATAACGCTTGGATTTTTATTGGGCGCGGCCTTGATCTTTCTTGTTACTCGCCAGCTCATTGGACAAGGCATTTCACATGGCGGCAACCGAAAACGTATTGTGGGCCATTTTCCTATGGAATCCCAACAGTACACTTTTCAAAATACCGGCAATGAAATTTCAACTCGCTCCACAAAATTCATCTTTCATGTTTCGACGTTCCTGCAGAATCTCCGTTATTACTTTGTCGGCCGGTTTACGGGGCTTTTGGTGTATTTTTTCCCTGCCTTCGTTTCTCTTATTCTGGCGTTACCAATATTCGGTCAACCGAAGACAACTCGCAGCCCTCCCGGCAGGCTTTCATTCTGGCTGGTTTGCCTTGGGCTTATTCTCTTCCATATCATATACATACCAAGCAATTACCATGGCGGAAGCTGCTCCATCGGCAATCGTTATCTTATCTCCTACCTGCCGGCATTCTTTTTCCTGCTAAAAGAATCACCGAAATCGAGAACATTACTATTTACAGCGTTGGTAACAGCGTTACTTACAGGACCAATCGCTTTGAATCCCGTTGATTCAATGGCTTCTTATCGGGATGTCAGTAAACGGGCGACGTTTGAGAAATTCCCCCTGGAAATATCTCTTCTCAATTCCTGGCCGATTGATGACACAGGTCATGTCCGGGTTGATTTTAAAGATTACTATATCTATTTTGCTGACGATAATCATTGGGGAAAAGAACTGGATGGTTTCTGGGTGAAAGGTAATGCCAGAGCTTCATTTGTGCTTCGTTGCTGGAAACCAGTGACATCATTTCACATTCATCTCAGAAATGGAGCGTCAGATAATACATTGATGATTCGCCTTGGAAAAGCGGTTCGCAAATTTAATGCTGAACCGGGACAGCATATTTCCGGAGATATTGAACCTGGAAAACCGGAGTTGTTTTATAATCTAGAGGGTCGGCCGTCTTATTGTTATCGTGCTTTTGTTGAAACTGAGGACGGCTTTATTCCTAAATTTTCCGAGCCCGGAAGTACTGACACGCGATTTCTCGGTGTTTTTGTACAAATTCAAATCAACTCTTGACTTAATACCTTTATGCAATAAGATCTCTGAGTCGAAATTATTCGACGTTCAAGTATCATGCTGCTGATACGACTAACGACTGATAGACTTACAGGATTTAGGAGGTTAATATGAAACGGCGCAAGGTAGTTATCATGGGCGCTGCTGGACGTGATTTTCACAATTTCAACTGCTTTTTTCGCAATAATGAAGCATATGAAGTTATCGCTTTCACAGCTACTCAAATACCCGACATTGAGGGACGGGCTTATCCCTTTAAACTGGCAGGTAAACTTTATCCTGACGGCATACCCATTGTGTCGGAATCCGAGTTACCTGAGATTATCAAACAGAATTGTGTGGATCTGGTTGTTTTTGCTTACTCGGATGTCAGTTACGATTATCTGATGCACAAAGGCGCTATGGTTAATGCGTGTGGCGCAGATTTTATGCTCCAAGGCGCGGCTCAAACACAGATATCCTCCTCTAAACCGGTGGTCGCGGTTTGTGCTACACGCACGGGCTGCGGAAAAAGTCAAACGACGCGAGCGATTTCCGATGTGCTTCGGAAACGAGGACTGAAAGTTGTGGCCATTCGGCATCCGATGCCTTACGGAAACCTGGAGGCTCAAATCGTTCAGCGATTCGCCACGTTGGAGGATCTGGAAAAGCACCACTGCACAATTGAAGAGATGGAGGAATACGAACCGCACATCGATAATGGAGTCATTGTTTATGCCGGCGTCGATTACGAACGCATTTTGCGAGAGGCTGAAAAGGAAGCCGATATCATTCTCTGGGACGGTGGCAACAACGACATGGCTTTTTACAAATCAGATCTTTATATTACCGTGGCAGATCCTCACCGTGCGGGTCACGAAATCAGGTATTATCCCGGTGAAACCAATCTTCATCTTGCCAATATCATAATCATCAATAAAATCGATACCGCTCAGAAAAAGGATATTGAAATCGTCCGCGCCAACGTTAAACAGGTGAACCCTTCAGCTGTTATCATTGAGGCTGAATCTCCGATAAAGGTTCATGATCCAGATATCATAAGGAACAAACGGGTTCTTGTTGTTGAAGATGGCCCCACCTTGACACATGGTGAGATGAAATTTGGAGCGGGTGTTGTAGCTGCCCGGAAATTTGGTGCTGCAGAAATTGTCGATCCTCGCCCGTTTACTGTCGCTTCAATTAAAGAAACATTCGACAAGTATCCCGGTATTGGCAATCTGTTGCCGGCTATGGGATACGGGAAAGAACAGATGAGAGATCTGGAATTGACAATTGCTCAAGCGGACGCTGACAGCGTTGTTATTGGCACACCCATTGACCTGAGGCGAATAATTGATATAAAACAGCCCTCAACTCGTGTGCAGTACGATCTCGGCCAAAAGGCAACTGAAATGCTGGAGAAATACCTGGACAATCTGTTGAAGGAAAAAGGATTTTAGTATGGATATCCAAGCGGCTCCGCCCAAAATTGCAGTAATCGCTATCGGCGGTAATGCGCTGGTCGGAAAAGACGGAGCAGGTACATGTGCGGAGCAGTTTGCGAACACTCGGCGAATGCTTAAAGGCATTATCGAGGTAATAAAAGCGGGGTATATGCCGGTCATTATTCATGGAAATGGTCCTCAGGTCGGAAATGCCTTGATACGCGTGGAAACAGCGCTGGATCGCGTTCCTGAAATGCCCCTGGGAGTGCTTGTTGCTGACACGGAGGGCAGCATGGGGTACATGATTGCCCAATCACTGATAAATAAGCTTCGCAAAGAAGGATTGTCATTGCCCGTCACCACAGTACTCACTCAGGTCATCGTCGATAAAAACGATCCGGCCATGTCAAATCCCACAAAACCGGTTGGACCTTTTTATACCCAGGAAGAAGCACTCCGGCACGCCGAAAACCGTAACTGGAAAGTTATCGATGATGCTGGCAGGGGATGGCGACGTGTCGTCCCCTCTCCCAAACCGCTGGAGATTGTTGAACGAGAAACTATACGATTGCTGATCAATCATGGAGTAATCTGCATAGCTGCCGGTGGTGGCGGAATTCCTGTTTATGTCGAAGATGATGGCACTCTCGAAGGTGTCGATGCCGTCATCGACAAAGATCTGTCCGCGACAGTACTCGGCAGGGAAATCGGCGCGCAGCTTCTGGCAATTCTGATGGGTGAAGAGCAGGTTGCCATTAATTTTCGAAAACCAAATCAGTCATTTCTTGGAAAAATAACAAAGATGTACGCCAAGCAATTGCTGGAAAAAGGCGAATTTGCAGAGGGAAGCATGGCTCCTAAAATACGTGCTGCAATACAATTTTTGGATTGGGGTGGCGAAAAAGTGATCATCACAGATACTGATCACCTTCTGGAAGCGTTTCTGGACAAAGCCGGAACGCGAATAATTCCCTAAGGAGTTTATACTATGGGCCGATCGTTGAAAAAACGTAAATTGAAAAAAACCAAACGAGTAAAAGTCATTCGCCCGGAATCGACGGAGAAAACTAAAAAGAAAGGGATGAAAACATGGGAGTGGTGGCTTATCGGCATTGCTTTTATCCTGGCCATTGTATTTTTAATCATGTGGGGAAAAAGTAATCCCTACTCGGAATCACTCCCGCCGGTGCCAACCCCTACCGCCACTGTCGATGGCTCCTGAAAGGAACTGGAAAGTAATTATTCATGATAACGATTAACGATACTATCATTACCATTGTACTGGACGATATTACCAACCTCGCTGTGGATGCCATTGTCAATGCTGCGAATACCGAGTTGAAGCTGGGTAGCGGCGTAGCCGGCGCAATCCGGCAAAAAGGGGGGCCTTCCATACAGAAAGAGTGTGATGCTATTGGCGGAACACCCGTTGGAACCGCGGTAATCACAGGCGCAGGAAATTTGCCGGCAAAACATGTTATCCACGCTGTAGGACCGGTAATGGGGAGCGGCGACGAAGACACCAAGCTGGCCAATGCTACTCGAAGCGCTCTCGAACTCGCAGAAAAAAATAAAATCCGCAGCATTGCCATACCCGCAATAAGCACTGGAATATTTGGATTTCCCGTTGCACGTTGTGCAAAAATAATGATTACCACCACAATTGCATTTCTTCGAGAAAGAAGCCAGCTGGATAAAGTAATCTTTTGCCTTTATTCCAATGATATCTATACGATTTTTGAAAACGAAATTACCAAATTTCTATCAGAGTGATCGCTGACGTGGGAACTGCTGACGCTGCATTGGATTTCTAAATGGCGTTGCCGATTCCTTCGTCTATCCGCAAGCTGTGCATTGCGATTCTGTTCCTACTGTTAACTCTTCTTGTTCACCGTAATCTGCTTTCAGGACCTGACCATCTGCTTCCGACTTACCTCAATACATCTGAACACCCGGCAGATGGAGATGCCCTGATGTTCTGCTGGAATTTCTGGTGGATAAACGGCTGGGTCCATGGCGAACATTCTCTGTTCTTCACTCATATGCTCCATCACCCCGTCGGCACCCCTCTCACGCATCATACTCTATCCATCTCAAACGGCATCCTTGCTCTGCCCTTATCAGCACAAGGCAAAACCGTTCTGGCATTTAATGTTTTGTTTATGTTGCATACATTTTTTACCGGTTATTTTACATACAAGCTTCTGACGGAATTGAAGATCCGACCTGTCTGGGCGCTCCTGGCGGGAGAGATCGCTATGTTATGGCCGCCGCGGATCAGCCATATTTCATGTCATATCAATGTGGCGGGGACAGCCTGGTTCGCTTTCACACTCTGGATGTTTGTTCGACTGACAAAAAAAAACACACCTGGCAGAATTGTATTTGCCGTTATGGGACTTGTCATGACAGGAACATCCGGACACTATCTTTTTGTGTCGCTTTTCCTGACACTCCTGATCATTGCCCCCTATTCGTTTAGAACCGGAAACAAAACAACTTTCCTGTATTTTCTTTCGGCGCTTCTCATCGGATGCTTACTTCTTTTACCTGTTTATTTTCCGTTGATAAGCAACCATTCAGACATACCCCATCGCGAGTTGATCGAGAAAGACCAATACAGTCTGGCGTTGTCCGGCTTTCTTAATCCCCCGCCAGGCCATCTCTTCCATAAACTTTTTGGACTGAATTCCTCCTTCCATAACGCGAAGACTATCGAGCAAACGGGTTATATCGGCATCTGTCTGATCTTTTTTATACTCGGTGCGATATCGATAAAAAAATCCTCCGGAAAATGGATTTTGAGTGCCGCAATCTTGGTACTCCTTTCTTTAGGACCATTCCTTTCCATCGGATCATTTTCGCTGCCGATGCCTTATAAATTACTTGAGAAGATTCCAGGCTTCGCCTTTGGTCGCACGCCGGGACGATTCGCTGTTCCCGTGGGTATTTTGCTTGGAGTGGCAACGGCTTTTTATCTGGATAGACTTCATCGATTGGAACAAAGAAGGATTCTTGTTGCATGTTGTCTTTACGCAATCATCCTCGTCGATTACTTCCCTCCACCGTTTCCTGTCATCAACGCTCAAATTCCCGCCTGTTATCAATCACTTGAAAAAAAACCGGGAAAACAATCTGGAATCATGGATGTTCCGAACGATTTGGAAATACGATGGTATCAAATGTATCAAACAGAACATGACATTCCGATTACCGGAGGTTTTGTGTCCCGCTTTCCCTCCCGGGAATATTACAGACGTCTGAATGATCTTCCACTATTGAAGAAGCTTTCCAATGCCGAAACCGCTGAAGATGCTCTGTATAATAGTGATCCGGTTTCAACTTTCGATCTGATTCGTCTTTTAAAAATTTCCGAAATTGTCATTCATCGGAATTTTCTCCATTTGACACATCCTTTGGATACAGAAGAAATCGGTAAAATTTGGCATGCGAGTCCCGTTATCGATGATGGTCAAAGGATTATTATGCACATCGACACAAGAAACGCCGCTTCCGGAGACCAGATTCGATGCTATTTCACTCATCACTGGTTTGAATCTGAACATTGGAACGATATTGATACTCCTGTCAGATGGGCGGACGGAAGAAAAGCATCCATTCATCTGTTTGCTCCCTCTGATGCCGGACACGTCTCGATCTTCTTCAAGGCGCTCTCTGCACCTCAAATCCCTTCAGGACAGGAAATTTCGGTTTTTTTCAGAGACACCCCTATTTGGTCAAAAAACCTGTCTCAACCCTTCATCTGGTATGATTGTGAATTCACACTCCCTGAACCTCTGTTACCTGACGGAGATTCCCTGACATTTTTCTTTGCGAACAGCACTCCGCCAGCGTCGATACCGAATTTGAACAGTGCCGATAACAGATCTCTATCGGTTGCGTTTACCGACTTTCGTATGAGAAAGTAGATTGTATGCATATTCTTCTGATTTCTCCCTACTCCGATATCGCATCTCTTGGAATGCGAACCATTGCAGCGCACGCCCGCAATTCGGGATTTGATGTCAGATGCATTTTCCTGCCACATACAGCTCAGGAGGAGTCACAAACATCGGATCGTGATTTAGCTTATCCGGAAACCGTTTTAAATACGCTCGGCAAATTATCCAAAGACGCAGATGTGATCGGATTTACACTTATGACCAACTATCTGTACCGTGTTCGCTTGCTTTCACGATTTCTAAGGACAAAGACCGGTGCAAAGATTGTATGGGGAGGTATTCACGCAACCATTCGGCCCAGTGACATGAAGAATTTTGCTGATTATTGTGTTATTGGAGAAGGCGAAGCCGCTTTTGTGGAGCTGGTGAGAACGCTTGAAAAGGGAGGAGACACCTCCCGGATACCCAATATCTGTCAGATAATAAATTCCGAATTGTACGTAAGCGCCCCGAGGCCGCTGGAGCAGAATCTCGATGAGTTGCCCGATCCGGAGTATGGACCGGAACATCATTATATCTGGGACAGGGATGCCGATGATCTGATACCGATGACCTTGGATTTACTCAAAAAACACCTTCTGAATGGACCAATCTCCAGAATACGGGGTGAAGTCACTTATCAAACCATGGCAACCCGCGGGTGTCCACATCGATGTGCATATTGTTGTAACGATGTTCTGCAGGATCTTTACAAGGGTCAACGTCATCTGAGAAGAAGATCGGATGATTCCGTTATCAGGGAGCTTAAAAGCGTAAAACGTCTGTTTCCATTTATTCAAGCTGTCGGATTCTCGGATGATTCCTTCTTTGCCGCATCTGATGCAAGTATTGAGCGATTTGCAGATCGTTATCGGCATGAAATCGGTTTGCCGTTCTTCTGCTTGGGAAGTCCCCTGACAATCACCAAAGTAAAATTGAGTGCGTTACTGGATGCTGGCATGTACGGGCTTCAAATGGGGGTTCAAACGGGCAGCCCAATCATACAAAAACTTTACCGAAGAACGATTCCCAACGAGAAAATTCTCTCGGCTGTTCATCTATTAAATAATTTCAAAAACCGAATGATACCGCCAACTTATGATTTTATTATCGACAGCCCATGGGAAAAAGCCGATGATCTGATCGCGACGTTACAGCTTGTCCGCAAATTTCCAAGACCCTACCGTCTTCAGCTTTTTTCTTTGGTCATCTTTCCTGAAACCGCACTCTATCACCAGGCCAAATCAGACGGTTTCATCGGTGATGATGATGAAAAGATCTATGCCCGTGCCTATCATCTCCGAAAAGCAAGCTATACCAATCTTGTACTGGGTGCATACCGGTACCCGGTCTGGAAACCAATTCTTGATGTGTTGAGTCATCCCTGGATGGTTACATGTTTCAATCGCCCCTTTTTCAATAAATTCTATAGTTGGGTTTACCGGCTCGCCAGGCGAATGCTGGGCACTGTGCCGAAATCGGCGTAGCATTGCACAAAAAGATAAAAAACTTGAGTATTGATGAGTTATTCCAGTGACGGTAACTCGTAATTACCCGGCACACCACCGATATCCGATCCTCGAACGACTCCCGCTGCATCGATATAAAAGGTACGTGATCCGGTTGATCCGTAAATGACCGGCCAGGCTGTGGCTGACCAGGCCCATACCGTACCGTCGGGACCGCGGGGAGATATATCCATGGTAAACGTATAGCCGTGCCTGAGACCCGAAGATAAAGATGCATCGATAAAATAAACACTTCCGGCACCGTTACCGCTTCCCAGGCAGCTCAATAAACTGGTATACGTATGGGGAGAAGACTGAGTGTTGTAGTCATGTTGTGCTGCGCAGAGTGCTTTGCATGAGGCAACGGCTGACATTTCATTGGCCGTCATGCGCGCCCGAAGCATGTTGGGAATGGCGGCTGCGGCCAGAATACCTATAATCGCAACGACCACCAGCAATTCAATGAGTGTGAAACCTTTTTGATTATTATATTTCATAATCCTTTAGCCTCCCCCAGCATAGACAAAATTTGCAAATTCCATACCATAAAAGAAAAATGCCGGGAACATTAGCGCCATTGGCTTTGCAAAGAAGAGATATTCCGAAAACATCTCCACCAGCGCCCAAAATTGTCTTCAGCGACAATTTTTGTCGGCAACGCCAGCTTTTTCAACAATATATTATACTCGCCCATTGCCTATCAAGTCTTTTGAATAAAATCATAACAACCTTCTCATTCTAATTATTTCTGCGGCA
>JAFGJC010000122.1 GCA_016929305.1 candidate division CSSED10-310 bacterium
AAAATAAAGTAAATCCAACCAGATAAACAAAAGCTAATGTTTCCGACAATGTATTCTCAAGAAAATAAAATCCGAGCAGCGCCCAAAGAAGATTTACAGCTATAACAAATGGCAGGCTGGCAATTCCGAGGACACTCAATCGAAAGGTAACTTTTCTGTTTCTTTTCTGGATATATTCCTCTTGAACAATCTTCTCTATTCGGTTCAGAACGTTCGAATCCAAAACATGAACATCCTGTAGGGCTCGAAGTTTATCTGCCACATCATCAAGCATTCTATAGCGAGTGCGACACGCATCACAATTTTCTAAATGAGTTTTAAAGTCATCCGTCAATTCTGTGCGAGGAAGTCTTTCAAGCCACTCATCGAATTCAGAACATCGCTTTTTCTGAATCATCCGGACACCTCCTGTTCCTTGAAGATATTCTTTAATTTGAGCAATGCAAAATTTAAACGGCTTTTTACGGTGCCAACAGGGATTTCCAAAACAGATGCGATCTCATCCTGAGTCATTCCACTATAAAACTTTAAAACAACAATTTCCCTCAATTTGGCTGAGAGTTTTTCAAGTGCGGTTTTAACATCCATCTCATATTCATCATTTTCATGACATGTGCTCAGGTGAGAATCAGAAGTATCGCAGGGAACAGGCGATCGATCAAACCAAGGTACTAACCTTTTTAGACGTTGTCTTCGCCAATAATCTCTCAGGCTGTTTACTGCTATTTTTGTCAGCCATGGCGAAAAGGTTCTTGAACAGTCAAATTGATGTAATTTCCTGATAAAAAGTATCCACATGTTCTGCAGGACTTCCTCCGCTGTTTCCCGGGATCCGGACATTCGCATCAATAGTCCGAATATCCTGTCAGAGTGTCTTCGGACAATGACATCAAGCAAAGCGGAATGACCTCTTTGTATTTCTCTCATCAACTCTTCATCGGTCATTTCAGTCCCGTCAATAACACTCGAAAGCCGTATTGCACCTGCATTTGCAGGTCTTATTTGAATATTCGATTGACTCAGGCCCGTCTTCAGCTTTTCAAATGAAAGCCAGTCATCTGTTTTGTTTCTGCACCTCGAAACGAAACAAGTTTGATTCACATTCTCACCCTTTCATAATACCAGCCCAAATCTGAGTCGAAAAGAGGCTGATTCTGCAAAATATCAAAGAAACCTTGCAAATCTTCTTAAGTGATATGTACTTTTTTAATTTATCGTTCGGTAATCAACTCTATTTGAAAAAAGAGAAAAATATTCAATTACGCCAGTAAACCGTCGATTATCAACTCAACAGCCTGATCTTCCGTCAGTCCGCGAGCCATTAGCGTCTCCAGTTGTTTATTATCGACACTGCCGATTGCCGCCTCATGCGTGATATGAGCTTTAGGATGTTTCACCTCAACGATGGGAATAGCGCTGGCAGATGCATTGTCTTGAATAATTTCTTTGCAATCGACATGCCCTCTGGCATAGGGTGCGGTTGCCGTGAGTTTGTTATAGATATGCGCTACTGCAAAATCTCTAACGGCGACCCGTGAGTTTAGAACACCACGCGATGAGCGGCCTTTAAGTAAACCTGTCTCCCTGATTTTGATGACATCATCTGCTTTTCCGCTTACTTTTGCCGTCATTTCAAGACTGCTGTTATCTTCACATTCGATTTCATAGTCAATGTCAATGATTCCGACCCGTCCCCGAATCAGCTCAAAATCAGTCTTAAAACGTGCTGATTTACCTACAAATATCCGTGCTTTAGGGTAAACCTGAATTCCTCCCATGGGATTATGAATATGTTTTTCAAAATAGCTGTACCTGGCTCCCTCACCCAGTCGAATGACAGCATCCATGATATGTTGAACATCTTTTGAATCAGGGAATATACAATGGGCTATGATGTCAATTTTCGCGCCTGTTTCGATGGTCACATCCATGTTTATTTTCTGAACAGCGGTTTGATGTGAAACGCCAAAACAAAGATGAACTGGTTTTTCTACGATCGTATCTTTTCTCAAAATTATCTTTACATTGACACCCTCTGAATGTTCCTCTGGAAAAACCTCCAAACCCGGAACAGCATTTTTATCCATCACTTTATTCAAGTCTATGACTAGCCTTGCAGCTCCTGGATCATGCATGACAGCGTGAATATTGGCCTCAGATATTATTTTTTCTATATTCATCTTATCCTACCTCGCCATAACGTCAGGTCTGTTTTTATGATCGCACGGAATACAATTTTGTTCGAAAAACACTTGCATTTTATCGATATTGCCTTTTTCAACAATTTTCCCGCAACACATCAGAAATGCATGTTCGGCATGCTTCAGAACAGTTAGGCTGTGAGTAATCATGATTACCGTAGAACCGATATTTTTAAAAGCGGCCAGCGCATCGAAAATCCTCTGTAATGAGGCCACATCAATACCTGAATCAGGCTCATCAAGCATGACAAATTTGGGACGCATGGCTAGTATTGACGCAAGTTCTATTTTCTTGCGTTCTCCTCCGCTGAGCGTTTTATCGACAGCCCGTGATAAATATTCATCAGGTTTCATTCCCACGGCATCCAGTACATCCCTTACCGACTGTTCCGATTTGTCCTTTGCTGTTGCCCTAAGAAAATCCCGCACAGATATACCCTCAAATCGCGCCGGTTCCTGCCAGGCAAGCGTCACACCCAAACGGGCTCGCTCATCGATAGAAAGATCCTTCAGCGATTGCCCTTCAAATATAATGTCACCACTATAATCCCGGTATCCGCCTAAACCCATGATCGTTGATGCCAACGTTGATTTTCCGGCACCGTTAGGACCAACAACCGCATGAACATGGCCTTCCCAAAAATCAGCGGTAAGATTATCAAGGATCCTCCGTCCACCTAAAGTTAAACTCAAATCCCTCAATTCCAATATTGCCATTGTTTATACTTCTCCTCGCTAATAAATCGATTTTTGAAATGTACATTGAAACCTTCATAACAAACATATTCACATCCATACTCCATTTAAGGTTTCAATAGCAAACATGATTACAGTACATATCCCGTTTCTGCTCCCTTTATTCCGTCAATCCCAACATAGCCATCCTCTTTTGGATGTTTCAGAAAAGAGATCGTTACATCTTTGATGTTAGAGCTACTCTTGCGATTTATATCCGGGTCCGATAGCCTGGTTTAAAGTTGAGTGTTTCTTCATGAAAACAAAATCTACTCTTCATCTGACAATACTGTCGATAATCATTCTCATCGTGCTTATTTGGCGATCTGACGGTATTCTTAAGGGAGAGTACTTGTTGCCACTGGACTCTCTATGGCTCTCAGATCCATGGAAAAAACACATGCCTGACGAAGCAACCGGAGTCAGAAACATGGTTCTGACAGATGTACCACATCAGTTTTACCCCTGGTTTGTTCACGCCAGATCAAGATTTCTAAGTGGCACTATTCCTCTCTGGAATCCATATTCTTATTGCGGTACACCCTTTTTAGCTAATCCTCAAAAGCAAGTATTCCACCCCCTTCATTTATTGTTCCGGTTATGGCCGGATCCCATGTTGGGGTTTTCAGTCATAATTATTTTTAGATTTCTACTTTCTGGTATTTTTATGTACCTGTTATTGCAGCATTTACATGTTAGCCCAATGGGTAGGTATATATTCAGTCTGGTATATGCGTTGGGTGGTCCGATTACAGTGTGGTCCTGTCACACTCTTGGTGATGTCATATATTGCCTACCTTTATTGATGTATACAACAGGAAGCTTTATTGAAAAACCTTGCCGAGCGAACATCCTTGGTGTCACTCTGGCAGTATCACTCACTTTTCTTTCAGGTCATATCGAAAGTGTGGCATTAATCACCCCCTTTGTTATTGTCTTCAGTCTTCTCAAGATATGGGAAAAACGATCTGTTTTATTAAAGAAATCCGGTTATCTTCTTTTAGGGGTTATTCTTGGCATTGGTATGATTTTGATTGTCTATCTGCCCTTTGCCGAGTATTTAAAAGAAAGCATTCAATATGACGTTAGACGTCAATTCACAAACGTTCATGGGTTCTTGCCGAAAAGCTCTGCATCGCTATTATTTTTCCCCTTTGGATATGGATCCCCGGTAAATCCACACCATTACATAGGTCCACAGAATTTCAATGAAGTCTCTGGTTACATGGGAATTGGAACAATTGCGTTGTCATTCGTCAGCTTATTCAGCAGAAAAAAATGGGTTCTTATCTTTCTGCTCTTCATCATAATTTCTTTCGGAATTGTCTACGAATTTTCAGGCTTCCCTGCCTTTGCTTCAATAATTCCATTGTGGAAATTGTGTTGGATGAACCGGCTTTTATTAGTATTGAGTTTTTCAATTACAGTTCTGGCAGCAATAGGCTTTGAAAGCATTCTTGAAAGCAAAAAAATCCGTATCGTACCGGTAATTATCTATCAATGCTGTGTTCTCACATTTTTTTATATTCTATTTAATTCACCTGCCTCAAAAGTCCCATTTATTAAAAACCACATGATTTTCTATTTAATGTTATCCTTGGCTTTTTCATTCATACTAATCATCCCGTGGCAAAAAAAGGAAATTGCCCTTGGTCTTTTATTGATTGCGGAAGTTGCGTATTTCGGAAAGGACTATATTCCTACCGTTACTGCAGATGAGTGCTACCCTGACACTCGCGAGTTGAATCTTCTTGCTAAATATCAAGGTGACGGTCGAATAGCTGCATCCAGACCCGTTTTACCACCGGATACCCATCTGTGCTATGGACTGCGAAGTTGTGATGGATACGATTGCATAATTCCCAAATATATTGACATGCTTCTACAAAGAATTCGCAAGTATCCTCAAAACCGATTTCAATCACATTACGCGAATTACTCCTCCCCAGTATGGGATTTTCTTACAGTCACCACATTAATATCAGACACACCCCCCATTTCATCAAAATCCACACCCTGGCTTAAATCCGAGGAAAAATATTCTCTGGATATTCGCCATTTCGGATCCTGTACCGGTCTTCGCATGATAAGCGCTCTTGACGGTCCATCGGCATCAGAAGATGGATCGTTGATTGGAGTCCTGACCGTACAGTTTTCATCTGGAAAAGCTCGCCGGTTTGAAATTTTGCGTGGCGTTCATACCGATGTTCATATGGGAGGTAAAGCTCCACTACATCGAATCGTCTATGGCGATCAGGGTAAACAGTATTGTATTTACCAGGCAGAGTATTCCTGGAATACAAATGAATATCCAGAGATAGTTCATATCGAACTGCTGCGAACTTCTTATCATTTTGCCATTGATTTTTTCGAACCAATCGGCGGAAGATGGAAGCCTCTGAATCATGATACGCCATATGTCTATCTCAATACCAGGGTAAAACCTTTATTTGAATTGCTGAGTTTTCGAGATTCCGATGACGTGATATCGAATTCTATTCCTGCAGAGAATCGTTTGAGGGAAAAATTGGAATCACCAAATGGTTCTGGCTCAATCAACGTCAGCGAACAATCTGATCATGAAATTACAATCAGTGTTTCGGCAGATGAGTCAGGTGCACTTGTGATTCGTCAAACTGATTTCCCGGGATGGATTGCTTTTGTTGATAAACAGGCTGTAAATATTCAGCGAACGGAAAACGCGTTTATGGGAGTGCCTATTCTTTCAAATAACCATGTTCTCCTATTAAGATATAGACCCATTTCGTTTCTGCTGGGTGCATTTTTTTTATGTCTGAGCATCAGTATTTTTTCGATCATTTTTATTAATTTCCCTGAAAATTAACAGTAACTGCACATTTCTTGTAATCCTATAACTCTTTTTAAATAGGAACGGATTGACTACTGTGAAAAAACGCCTGTTAAAAATTCTGATCACTCTTTTGATTATATCAGTCTTTACATTTGTTCTGTTGTTCACTTCCGAACAACATTCGGAACAAAAAACCGTAACTATTCTTCACCAACCGTAATGTAATCCCTCAGCCGGCGATAAGTTACTTCACCGATCCCTTTAACATTGACAATTTCTTCTGGCTTCCTGAAAAGACCGTGTTTCGTACGATATTCAATTATTCGTAGTGCAAAGGATTTACCGATCCCGGGCAGTGTTTCAAGCTCATCTGAGCTGGCGGTGTTTATATTTATTCGCTTTTTTCCGTTTTGAACTTGAACACTCTTCTTTTCTTTACCATTAATCCCAACCTGATATTGATGTCCCTTGTTACTGATAACGGAGGGGCTTGCTGGAATGGTCGGTTCAGTCATCGGCTTTTTAACCGTCGGCAATGTAGTGTCAGAGACGGACACCGGCTGTCCGGAGTTTTTCTCCGTCTGATTCTTATTCAATCCTGACGTTTGCAGAAAACCGTAACTATAATGAAAAATCAGAAAACCGCCCATCAGAACAATGACAGCCGCAAAATATTTCTTGAAATTTTTCCCATACCGTTTCTGCTTCTTTTTGACTATGGAAAATGTATCGGTGACATTCTGAACCTTTTGAACGACATTCGCCAGTTTGAGAGCATACATTGTGCGGCAAATGGTAAATTCATCCATACCCAGCCGGATGCGAATGTCTTCCAGCGATGTTTTGCCGTCCAAAGCTGACAGTATTTGCCATTCTTCCCGAGTAAAGTCAGTCGTCGATAATGTCATATCTTTCTTAGTTATAAATACTTCACGAGGGGAGGGGATCAGTTTTCGAATCCTGGACCACTCATCGAGTCTTCTGGAACCTTCCATAATGATAGAAAACAATTCCATATCAACTCGCAATTCCGGTGTTGTTTCCTGAATAAAATCACCTTCGAAAAAAGCAAACTCTCCTGATATCCAATGGAACATATCGAAAATAATCTCTTTGGTCCGGACTGCTGATGCTTTGGAGAGTTTTAGTCCAGGAACTTTGAAGCGATCGAGGATAATTTTCTCTTCCTGAAGATTCTCCTTTTCTTTAATTTCCAGAATTTGATTCATCTGACTCTCATCGAGAGCTCCTAATCCAAAAAGATATTTGGAAAGCGCATATTTGGCATTTATTGAAATACAGTAAACAATCTTTCCTTCACAGAAATAAATAACACAGGTTTCATGGGATCGCTTCAGTTCAAGTTTTCCTGTCTTTTCTCCAGATGCCAGCAACTGCATGACATCCGGAAGGCTGACTGTATCTAATGTACCTTTTATACTCACGGAAAATCTCCCGCTAGAGATTATATCGATTTCATCGATATTGAATCAACGACGAGTGAACTGTACTCCAAAAATACTGTAACTTTTTGGAATGAAACAAGTCAGAACAGGGAGGAAATCGCGAGGTTTCATGAAAAGGAGAGTAGCAGATGAAGTTCTGGCACTTTTTATTATTTGTAGGCATCTATTTTCTGTTTCAGATGTATATCCTGCCTAAATTGGGAGTATCAACTTGAATGGCTCCAGGCGGAAGGTCTTCCGCCAAAGGTGAATCCGGTCGACTGGTGGTAAAAGACGCTCCATCACAAGCAGATGAGTTGCACGCCATAATCGAAGTAACCGATGACAATCTCGCAACACTCATCGAAAATGAATCGAAACCCATTGTTGTTGATTTCTGGGCATCCTGGTGTGCACCTTGCAGAATCCTCAGCCCCGTAATCGATGAACTCGGTAAAGATTATAAAGGTAAGGTGATCGTTGCAAAGATGAATGTCGACAATAACAAACGCACGCCCGCTCAATATCGAATAAAAGGCATACCGACTGTTCTGGTATTCCATAAAGGTAAACTTGTGGAAACCCTTACCGGTGTTCGCTCGAAATCCGAATATCGGAAAATCATTGAAAAGCTGATCTGATGATCTGATTTAATAGTCCCTTCGAATCAAGCGGTTTTTCAACTCACTATCATTTAATAAATGCGTTTGGGAGTTGACGGTCGGCTGCATTTGCCGCATCATCTCCTTATGTTTTCCGAATCTTCCTCACAGATAAACGATTCACCGCCCAAAAACACCGGCATTCTGTTTAAAGTAGGATTCCTGATAGCCATTATCATCTCGATTTCACCGCTTTTGTCCGTTGATGTCTATCCCTTCGTTGATTTTCCGATCCACAGCAGCCTGATACAAATATTAACTAGTATGGGCAAAGCCGATAGTCAGTTGCCTCAAGATTTTACATTCCAATGGTTCACACCTTATACGGTAACCTATCTTCTCGCTTATCTATTTGCTTCATTTACCGATGCGGAGATGGCTGCACGGAGTATCCTGGTTCTTTACATGATTGCGACACCTTTAGCATTTATCCATCTGTTAAAATCAACAGGTCAAAATATCCATTATGCATTTTTTGTATTTCCCGCTCTATACAACTTTAACTTGGCATGGGGATTTCTTCCTTTTCTTTTATCGATACCTGTTTTTCTCTTCACACTGTCACTCTGTTTTCGTACTTGTCTGAATACCGATTTACATAAAACGCTGTGGCTTGGCATCCTATTCGTTCTACTTTTTTTTACTCATTTATTCTCCTGGATGCTTGCCGTTTTGACAGTACTAGTGATGACCCTTTTTACCGGACATCAAATTTTTAAGAAACTCCTGCTTGCAACCTTAGCCATCGTGCCAAGTTTTTTCCTTGGGATTTTTTGGTACTGGGGACTGTCATATTCCGATGCAGATCAAAGATTTTTATCCAAACAGATTGAATTCGACAGTCTGTTTAATAAGATCAGATTTTTACCGGATTATGTTTTCAGCGGGGATCCTTTCGGTGTATATCGAACTCTTTTTTATTGTTTTGTGGGTCTGATGCTGATCGGCATGTGCTATCCTGTATGTTTTTTCCAAAAGAATTCCAGGCATTCATCGCCATTCAGGTTAAGATTCTCCATTTTTTTCAGTCTGTGCATTATTTATTTTATATGTCCCTATTCGCTGCTGACAGCAGTTTGGTTACACAACAGGATTGCTGTTTTTATCATTCTTTCCGCCATACTTCTTCTGCCAACGAATTCTTCAAGACGCTGGATTATAGATGTAGCGATGATATCAATAATTATCATTATGACAATTCATACTGCAGGCATCTATTCAATGTTCAAAGCGGAAGCACAGGGATTTTTCTCTGTTCTGAATAGTTGTGAACACGGGAAGTCGCTTTGTTATCTTATACACTCAAAACCGGTACAGGGTGGAATTTTGGCGGACGGGAGAAGCTTATATTCCGATAACACTCCCTATGATCATTTTGATCAGTATTACCAGTTGCGAAAAAATGGGCAGGTTTACAATCCTTTCGCGTCACTGACCCACATGCCCATTCGATATAAATCATCAGTAAAAGATGAAAAAATCAGGAATCGCCCGATTGTAAGGAAAACTATTTGGATGGATGATGTTCAAGTTACAGTTGACCAATATGACTACTTTCTGATGCGATTTCAAAAAGCCACCGTTAATGAACCCCTGAAGACAATTTTTCAGGAAGATTCCCAAAAACTAACTTTTGTTGCTTCCAACCCACCGTGGTTCCTTGCGGCACGGGCAAGTGATTAATTTCCATGAATATTTCAGGAAAACTGGCTGTTTTGCTTTTCATGGAATTGATACTCACTGCAGGTATATGGTTTATCGACGGATTTTATCATTTTCCTGAAACCCTCCTAATGATGGGTTTCTGCACCATCCCTTTCTTCTTTTCCGGAAACTGGTTGAAAGACAATAGAATAACTTCACGGATTTGCCTGATACTGCTGATTTCCGGGTCATCGCTGAGTATGATACGACAGTTTCCTGAAAGAGCTTTAGCGATATGGGTACTTGCCCCGTGTGTTGCATTTTTTATTAGTCGAGCTTTTTCCAAGGGTTTATATCCCGCTGCATATGCAGTCGGATTCCTTGCATTTTCCAGTGCTCCTTATACGGAACTTCATCTTGAACGCGATCCGTGGACACTCATCCTTATCTTTCTATGCGCATGTTCACTGACAGAAAAAATGACGCTAAATCGGCATATTACCATTCCACTTTCACTGATGACGCTTTTCGTGCTCCTGGCATCAATAGGTATAACATACTCCGTTTATCCATATTCAACATTTAAACAGGTAAGCCACCTTCTACTCATCTGGCTGATATTAATACTGTTTGCTGACATCTTTAAAAAACGCGAAGCCTTACATCATTTCATGGATTTCTTTTTATTCCTTGCTGCTGCGTTTGCTCTGGCTGCATTTTTTGTCGGAATCGAGAGAATTGTCCATATGGGGTTTTGGAGAGGATTACAATTCAGGATTTTTGTGTTTAGCAGACACCCCAACTATGTCATTTATCCTATGTTGCTCTCTGTTCCCGTTTATGCATTAGCCATTTACAGAACCAACTTAACTGTCAAACGGGTATTATATGCTTGCGGTGTCTGTATGAGTGTCTTTTATCTGCTAATCTACTCTTATTCCCGAGAAAGCTGGATTATTCTGGTTTTTTATTTTCTGTACGGCATTACATTATTTTTCAGACATATCCCCCGTAAATGGCTGGCATGGGGTGTGCTTTCAGTTGTATGTGCCTCAAGTCTTTTTCTAGGTATCTTCAGATCACTTGCCCTTCGCATTTTTTCGATATTTTCTATCACTGAAAATACACGGGTTAACGCATGGAAGGTTTTCTTTGATTTAATAATTGACAACAAATGGATTGGATATGGATTAGGAACAAACCGATATATCTATCCAAAAGCATTGGGCAGCATTGCACCGCCTGAGTCCCCTACCCGGCAGTTTCTGGTCGAAGCCCACAATGCTTTCGTTGATATTGCTGTAGGAATGGGTCTCCTCGGTTTGATCGCGTTTATTCTTTTTCTGTTCAGCATCTTATATCCTTCGTTAAAATCACGGACATTAGAGTCAAAATTCTTTCGGATACTTGGATTCGGGCTGATTCTGGATTTATTTTTTAATTACCGTCTTCATGCACATGACACGGGAATCTGGTTCATTACAGTGGCAGTCATGACGTTATCCGTTGGATTTATTGACATGGATCGCCGGATGAATAACTCGAAAATTACAATATCCCATTCAGTCATAGTAATACTCGCGCTGTGTGTTATTCTTCTCAGCGGGCTCCCTTGGATTGGAAAGACCTTTTTACAAAGAGGTCAAGCTGCAACTGAAAAAAAAGATTGGCGTACAAGTCTATACTGGTTTCAAATGGCATCGCTCGTCGAGCCCTTGAATGCGCACCCTCATCTGATGAAAGCATACTGCTGGGAGGAACTTAGCAATCCAAGTCAAGCATTTACTGAGTATGAAAAATGTATAATAAAAAATCCCAATTTCGCTTTCTATAGACATGAATTTGCAGTTCATCTGGCATCAAATGGCAATTTTAATGAAGCTGTCAATCAAATTAATGTTGCTGTTGATCTGGAACCTTATGACAGTGAAGGTAAATATCGTTTTCTGTCGGGAGTAATCAACGCAAGTCTAGGGAATACTCAACAAGCGAAACTGAATCTTTGGCATGCTCTGCTAAAAAATCCTGATTTACTGAATCAGAGTTACTGGAATTCCAATTCACAAATATTGCACGATTTGGTCGCCGACCATCTGAATTTTTTCTCATTTATCTCCCTTCAAGCCGGCTCAATTAACAAATTTAAAATTGAACTCAGCCATATCTCCAGAATAATTGAAACTGCCGGTAATCCCTTGTGGTTAAATGGATTCTACACAAATATTCTTAGGATTTTCCCTTCTCGCGGCGATCTCATGCTGGAAATTGCCCGCTATTACATCAGAATCAATCAGTATGACAAAGCAGAAAAATTACTCCTGGAATCATTGCTGACACGCGATACCAGACTGCAGCAATATAATCTTCTGGGATATGTATACTTACTCAAGAAGGATTACAAAAACGCTCAGGAAATACTGGAACGTGGCGTTGCAGAATGGCATCACCTCTCACTTGACAATATACAGGGATATCAAATGTTAGAGAAAATATACGAGATTACCGGTCAGACTGAAAAACTGATATCTGTAAGGAAAAAACTATCTTATCTGTTGAACGGTCAAATCGATACTCAAGAAAAAGATCTCATGATACATATCGGAAAAGATCGGATGAAATTTGAACTTCCTCAAATGGAGTGACGGCAATTATTTACTGCGAAATCAATACAGATATTTTTTGATACATTCTTTCGGCCATTTGTTCCCAGGTTTTAGGAGCAGCAAATGCAATACGCTCCTGTTTGCGCTGTTCTGATTGATCAACAATGTTTCTATTAATCAGATCAATAAACTGATTCCGATTATGAGCGATGTCAACAATTTGCTTATAGAATCGCATGACATCCGGAAGCGCTGTTGAAACAACGGGCTTACCCGATGCCAGATATTCCAGGATTTTTACGGGGTGAATATCCTGAGTAACCTGATTGATTACATAGGGTAATAAACAGACATCAAATGCTTTCAAATAAGCCGGCAGATCTCGATATGGGCGGATACCGATAATGTGAATATTGGGAGGATGAGATTTCAATCTGAACCCGGGAGCAGCTGGATTCGGCAAAACCGAAGCCCACCGATCAGTAAAGTCGGACAGACCAAAATCAGCAAAAACCGGCCCGATCAACAAGACGGATGCACCAGGGATTGATTTCGCCAAAAATATCAGTAAATCCGCATCAATTCGTTCATTTAATGCACCAAAATACCCCAGAATCGGTCTGGCTAATAATTCGACATCCTGTGGGATCAGTGTTTCTGGTTGAACAGATTTTAAAAAATGTTCTGTTTCAACCCCACAAGGAATATATTCGATATCTTTGTGATAAGATTTTTTCTTAACCCACAAACTATAAGTGCCTGTGAAAACGGTGTCCGTTTTGTTAAACAATCGAATTTCCCTGGATTTTGCATCGAGTGGTGCCCAGGAAGTTGATACAAAATCATCAATCACATCGTAAACAACCGCCTTCCAGGGGAATTTTTCAACCCAGAAATCAGCCAAAGGAGTGTTCGTCACTAAAATTGGACGAGGCCAGCAAAATCTTTTCAGCAGCGACAAAACTCCCGCAAGAATCAAATAATCGTTTAGTTCTATTACTCTGGATTTCGTTTTTCCGCCCGGTAATACCCTCGGCCGGTATACCACTAAATTATCAGATATTTTCTGCACTGTGTGATGAGCTGAAAGACGATTCGCCAACACATGCTGAACCCCCGCTGGATCGACATATATGACTTTGTTATGTTTTGCCAAAAGGGTAGCGAAATGTTGCGGTCGTTGCCAGACTCCCGACCAGGGAATAATAGAATAAATGACAATCGTGAAATCTTTTGTTTCAGTAAAGCGTGCTCGGCTCAGCCATATCAAACGTACTCTTGCCATTCCAGACTTGAGTAGACACAAGAACGACATCAGCAGGAAGTTACATTTCTGAAAAAATCGCATATTCTTTCACTTATAATTTACTGACCAAGGTCCATCCGGCATCCAGAGCATGGTCCATATTGTAATATGCCCACTCGGCAAACCTTCCAACGAGGTGAATGTCGTGTGCGCTCAACCACTCCCTTATCTTCGATACCAATATTTGACGGTCGTGTGTCGGAACGATATAGGCAACAGGAATATTTATCAGATCGATAACATCGACATCATCCATGGATTTCAAAAGTCCAGCTTTAAGAAGACCTTCAACGGTCTGTTTACCGGCCTGCTGGAAATCAACTTTTTTCTGATCGTTATACGTAATTTCAGCGGTATAGGAAAAACAGTTGTCCGGGCAGACATGAGGAGATGCATTGGCCTGGACAAATACTCGGTGAAACAAAAACTCGGATTCCGGAAAGTATATCCAGTGCTTATCCGTCAGATCGGGTTTATGTATTCCAACATTGACGCATAAAACCGAAACAAAATTCAATTGGGGAATTACAGATTTTAATTCGGTATGGTACTCGTCCAGCATTGTTAAAATATCTGTTAACGGGCAAGTAAGAACTAATGATCCATATGAATACTCCTGCCCATTATGGAGTTGAATGCGATGTTTTTCCGGATGAATCCGAGTGCATTGGGAATGTGTTATAATGTGATCGCGTATCGGCGAAACCAATTTTTCAACAAGTGACCTCATACCCCCTTTCAAAGGGTATCCGAATCGGGAATTGGGTCCCATATCCTTTCGTCCGGGTCCTAAGGCACCATCGACAAAATCTTCCAAACCCGGCTGTGGCACTCTCCCTTCAAGCCAATGATGATCCATCGTTTTCAGATCTCGCGCCCATAGTTTTCGGTTATATGGAAGCATAAAATGCGTTGCGATACCCTGTCCATATGTTTTCAGAATCCATTCTTCAAAATTTGTTATTTGGGTGCTTTGACGATTAAAGGTAACGTCGATCAACCCCATGAGGCATTCTTTTATAACTTGTTTAGGTAACCCAAAGGTGTTTGCTTGAAAAGGATAGCGTGTAAAAACATTTTTTGAAAATACCCAAGATTCCCTGTCCTGCCAGTGAAGATTATCTCCCAGCAATAACTCAACCCACTTTTTAACGCGTTCTATTTTAGTAAAGAAAATATGTCCAGCCCAGTCAAATGTGTATCCATTGATATATTTGGATCTCATCAATCCACCCGGTTCAGCGAGAGATTCCAGAATCAGGAAATCTTTATTGCTGAGATGATTGCCGACACTCAAACCTGCTGGACCGGATCCGATGATGATGATGTCTTTTGAATTATTCATTGGATCATCTTCCTTGAAATTCCCTAACCACCCGTAAAATTTGCAAATGAAAATATAGAGTTATACATCATTTCCAGTACTTCTCTACTACGCCACGCACGACTTGTAAATCAATGCAAGTCCTTTTCTGCCATCCATTAAAATTAACATCGGCTTCTTTAGATGAACATGAACACAATGGGGTGATCGTTGTGTTTCCCCTTGTTTTTTCAACCATTCCCAATCAATGAAATAGTCATCGCTTTTATATGGAACACTAAAATATCCGACATTCATCGATGTAATGTTATGAAAAAAATGCGATCCCATGGAAGCATCGACAACAAAATCTTCCAGTCCTGTTTCAATAATTACCTTTGCTTTTGAAATTTGAGCCCATGCTATGGGTATGCCAAGCCAAGGATCGCGGGTTCCCCAGCGTCCGGGGCCAATCAGAATATATGATCTGTTTGATTCCATCATTTTATGATTCAGCAATTCCAGTTCATCTGACATTGTTCGCATTTGAGAACGATTGAATGTATTCGGATCAACATAGATAATGTCCTGTATGCCTTCCATTTTACCATTACCCATTCCCTTATTTGTGAATAACAGCAACTCTTCTTTCTTCAAATCATTAATATCAATACTTGTTTCGTTGATATCACGCATGAAATGTTTGATTTGCAGAATATTAAATTCCGCCTTTTGAACGGATGGCGTCGTAAGGGTTGCAGCAAATTCAATCTCCACAGGCGTTCCAAGTTGATCTTCCATCACCGTAAGCACATGTTTCAGAATCGCTGCGAGTGGATAACTCTCATATTTCAAAATAAAACCGAAATTGATAATCCGTGGACCAGTGATATGCAAGTCCATCTGAATTCTGTCGTTTTGATGATCCCAAACTGACGCGATATGGTTCAGGTTTCCGTCCAATTCTGCTTCCGAAATATCCAAATCAAGAATGGTAACATCTTCACCTCGTGACAAATCATACTCACGATGGCGCATATCCAGTGCATAAAAACGACTTTGTGAGTATTTGAATTGATCTTTGGGTGCCATGAGTTCGAGTTTTGGGTATTGTGGACAGAACCTGTATGTTTTTTCACCTTCGACTACGTATTTACCGAGTCCAACGGCTATCATAGCGACTGAATCTTCCGGTTTCATATATGAAATCGGATAATAGTTATAAGATTGTGCGACGCCGGACACATGAGGGTAGAATTTTTTTCCGAATTGTGTTCCAACAACCTCTTGGATCACAATTGCCATTTTTTCTTCTTCAACTTTATAGCTGATGGCGTCAAAATAAGTTTGAGCCGATTTTGAAAACACCGAGGCATAAACCATTTTTATCGCATCTTGCAGTTGTTTGAGTCGAATGTTGGGATCCGGGTGATTATTGGGCAGCAAGTATGTTGCATATACACCTGAAAAGGGCTGGGACAGAGAATCCTCGAATTGACTGGAAGATCGTACAGCCAGAGGATAATGAACCTTAGCCAAAAATCTTTTCAGCTTCTGCACCAAATCATCCGGAAGTTGACCGTTAAGAAAACAATTTTCCAAGATTTCATGATCCTTATCCCGGCACCCAGGATCAAAACCGCGACAGGTGTCAAGAAAGTTTTCAAAGGTTTGTGTTCCGATGACAGCGGTTCGAGGAATCTTTATCGGCATGTTGTTGACATCCTGTTGGATAATTTTCTCCTGCAGAAGATGATTAACAAATGTAATACCCCTCCCTTTGCCTCCCAAAGAACCCTCGCTCAATCGGATAATGTGTCCTTCGCCCGAGATTACCGATTCATCAAAACGAACGATCTTTCCTCGCGTCGTTTCTAAATAAACTCGTTTGAATACGTTCACCAGAAAATCACGTAATGCTTCAAGATCTTCAAATTGTGTAACTTTAATTGGTTGGATTTTTTTAGCAATCTGGATTTCACCTCTAGCCATAAGCCATGCTGAGAAATGATTTCTAGAACCATGATAAACCAAAGATTCGGCTGGGATTGTCGTGAGTAAACTTCGCAGTTCCTCCATGGATCGTGCTCGAGCGTGAGGTTCTCCGTGTTCATCCCTGAAAATAAAATCACCAAATCCAAGATTGTCTCTGAAAAAATCCACCAATTCGTTTTCCAACCGATCGGAATTCTTGTTTATGAAGGTTGCATTTAATTGTCGTGTCCTTGCTTTATTGGCAACATCAGATGATTGGATAACCGAAGGCAGATCGATATGCTGTTTCCGGATGAATTCGATAAGTTTGAATCCGGCAAAATCATCCATGACATTAGCTTTCAGATATTTAACATCGCTGATAACACACAGCAGATAATCTTTATACTTGTCAATCAATGCAACGGCTTCTTCATAGGTTCTCGCCATAAGCACTTTAGGTCTTGCCCTCATCCGCAATAACTTCTTCTGTTCATACGGACTTTCTTCACTGATTAATTGTTGAGTCTGTTTGATGATTTGCACATACAGTATCGGCAAATATCTGGAATAATACCTGATCGAATCTTCGACAAGCAGTATGATGCGCACCAGGCCAATTTTCGTATCCATCTCTGCATTGAGTTTATCCTCAATGTATTTAACCATAGCCACAAAAATCTTTGATTCACCGTTCCAGACAAAGACATTATCAAAAGAACCGTATGGATCTCTGTACTTTGCTAATACGCTGATTTCTGAGTTGTCCTTTAAGAGAAGAATGATGGGAAGTTGGCTGTAGGCAGCTCGGATTTGATCACTCAGCTGAAAGGGAGTGACATCCGCGATACGCATCATGACAATCACAAGATCAAAATGCTTTTCTTCCAAAAGCTCCATGGCGCTTTTACCGGTAGAAACACTTGTAATGCGAGGCGCACTGGAAAGATTAAGTTGAAAATAATCTTGAAAAATTACCTCACTTAGCTGCCCTTCCTGTTCAAGTATAAAAGCATCATACTGCGTAGCAACAAGCAGAATCTCGCGTATTTTTAGCTGCATCAGATCAAAGTAGACATCATCATTCGTCTGGTATTTCGCCAATAATGCATCGACTTTTAACTGATCTGTCAAAATAAGCACCTCACAATTCAAGTATCGGTGGTCCTGATTCTCGAAGGAATATCATTTCAGGAGCTTCCGTTTGCTGTCAAGTGTCAAATGTTATGCAAATAGGAGATAAGAAATATTCCCATGCATTAGTTATCACTGTCCATTATGAGCTGTCGACTCATGCACTGAAAACGTCAATGATCACAATAGGACATGAAATCGAACATATAACTGAAAAATTCAGTTATCCATACATCACTATTTGAAATCAACAAAAAAGACAGGAACCATTCCGCCCCCCTGATGAACATTTATTATGTTTCCTGCAGCAGCTCTAACGAAAGCTCCCGCAAATCGACCATCGTGAGACCAGAGATTTACATTCACATTTTTAGGTTCAAATCCCAAAAACTTTCCATTCTCTATTTCTGGAAACTGCTCCTTGGGAATATTGACAAGTTCTTGTACTGTATAAACGATTCCCTCTTTGAACGATTTGTCTATCAAGCGCTGCCATTGGTCTTCGGAGGCATCGGGACCGACAAGAATACCGAACCCGCCATATCCATCATTGGGTTTCAACACAAACAGAGATTTGTTGTTCCTCACGAATGGCAGAAGATCAATTTCGTCACCCTTGAACACCGTTTTCACGTCAGCAAGAGTCCGTGTCCAGGGAATATGTGCTGAATGACAGGCACGTTCTTCTTCATCAAAGAGGTCTTCATACTGCGGATCACTCAGTATCTCTAGGATTGATTTCCAGTCGCCGCTCGCGGCACTGACCGGATTAACAAAACACACCGCATTGTCGCGCAGCGCCTGAACCAGATTCTGGCTGTCATCCCAATAAGGATCCAGGATAACATCATCAATGGCATCTCGATAAATAAGATGGATTGGTTTGCCGTTCAACAGAAGTTTGGAACCGTCATATTCAAAATCTCTGGGATCGCCGAACTGGGTGTCATAACCCATCTCCCTGTAGTATTCAACAAATGCCAAGAAATCTCCAAGAACTGTCGAATCTCGTTTACAGACAAACGAAACGTTAGGTTTCGCTTCCGGTTTGACGCCTTTTTTCTCACACCATTCATTATACTTTTTAAAAAATGTCTTAAAATGCGACTTGACTAACCAGTCAACCTGGAATTCATACTTGTCCTGTAATTTCTTAATAACCGGTAATCCCAAAAACATTTCAAGCATCTGATCATGCCAACCCATACCACTCGGATCTCCACAGTTATATTCCAGCAGTTTCAGTTCCTGGGTTTCAGGAATATAAAAAATATCCAGTCGGTTGATGATCTGGTGACCGGGGTAACCCGGATCCAGTGATGCAAGATCCGCTAATCGGCCCTTCAACCGAATCTGATCCGTAAATCGATTTTCATGGAAATAAGTGTCGCCGATTTTATTTAAAGATGATATCAACAAGCGTGTCACCTTCTCGAATAAGGGTCGAGCACTCTTTTCAACAAAATAAGGTTTAATAAAAGTGGGAAAAAGTTTACCATCCATAAACATCTGTTTGTCCGCCATCTGACTGGCAAGACTTTCCATTTGCTGTCCGGGATTCGTCGCCTCCAGCACTTTTCCAAAATCATGATTGATTTGATGCAGTAAATTCATGAAGATCTCCTTTCGAAAATTGGCGTATTTATTTCTGAAAGTGAATAATTCTAGCTCACTCTTTTGATACTATGCCAGAGAATCATTCGCAAGAACATATATAAATTATTTCTTCTTTCTCATGACAAATGCATGACATTCGCTCCATTTCACTGTGTTATAAACCAATACGGAGATATTTATGTATCAGAAACCTATTAGCAACTTATCGCTGACTTCTAGAGAGAGATTTCTAAGAGTATGCCAGAAGAACAGTGTCGATCGGCCACCTGTCTGGATCATGCGGCAGGCGGGGAGAACACTGCCGGAGTATCGCAAGTTGCGCGAAAAGTATAGTTTCTGGCAACTCTGTAAAACTCCGGAACTCGCAGCAGAAGTGACATGTCAACCGATAAGACGATTCGATATCGATGCCGCAATAATCTTCAGCGACATTCTGGTGATACCGGAAGCCGCGGGGATGAAAATTCAATTTACACCTAGACTAACTGTCGAACCGTCCATTACATCGAACCATTGTATTGAAAATTTGAATTGGCAGGATGTGTCTGAACGTCTTTCTTATGTCCCACAAGCAATTAAACAGTGCCTGAACATTCTTCATAAACCCGTCGCTCTGTTGGGGTTTTCAGGAGCTCCTTACACATTGGCATGTTATATGATCGATGGCGGCGCTTCAAAAACTTTCGATATCACAAAGACAATGATGTACAGCAAACCTGAATTATTTCACACACTGATAGACAAGTTGACGGATTCAGTCATTGCTTACCTCTCCATGCAAATAGAGGCAGGTGTCGATGCCGTGCAAATTTTTGATACATGGGCATCGAATCTTTCCGATTTAGATTATGGAAAATTTGTAACACCCTACGTCAAAAAAATCGTCAGCTTCTGTCAAAAAAGACTGATACCCATTATATATTATGTCAACGGGATAAGCCATTTACTTCATTCTGTGGCACAAATAACTCCCGATGTCATCGGGTTGGATTGGCGAATCTCATTCTCAAATGCACGACAAATTTTAGGTGATTGTCAAACGCTTCAGGGAAATCTTGATCCGTCAATTCTGCTTGCGCCCGAAACAACTATTACAGAAGCGGTATTCAGGCTCATGGATGAATCCGGAGGTAAATATCATATTGTGAATTTGGGTCATGGCATTCTGCCGCAGACACCCATTAAACATGTAACCTGTTTCGTAAAAGCAGTACAAAAATGGGCTGAGCTGAATTATGAAAGATAGAGCTGATGTGGTATCCCCATTACATATTCCCGTAATATACCTTGACAAATATTCGTGTCGGGGTCCCCGGTATACCAGTTATCCAACAGCTCCTCATTTCAAACCTGATTTCGACCAGGAAGCCATTAAGGTGCTTTGGAAAGCATCCAACGATAATCCTTCGGATAATCTTTCATTATATGTCCATATTCCTTTCTGTACTTCACGCTGTCTTTACTGCGGATGCTATACAGAAATTCATCACACTGATCACATTCATGAACTTTACATTAGGAGTATAATTAATGAATTGCAGATGATTTGCACTTTGATCAATACATCCCGGAAGATATCGCAGATGGCATTTGGCGGAGGATCCCCGACATCCGTCAATTATCGTCATCTTGAAACATTTTTGGACGCAATCCACAAATACTTTCTTTTTTCACCTGAATCGGAACTATCCATCGAAATAGATCCGAGAAGTATCGACTGCGATTATCTCGATCAACTCATCACTCTCGGCTTCAACCGGTTCAGTTTCGGAGTTCAGGATTTGGATCCGACTGTTCAGAAAAACGTCCATCGGTCGCTTGACGAAAACGCACTATCCGGATTGATCAATCATCTCCATAGAAGAGGATATTATGCAATAAACATCGACCTTATTTACGGATTGCCAGGTCAAACAACTAAAACATTCACACACACGCTAAAAAAAATTTCCGACATGAAACCATCCCGTATTGCTGTGTTCGGATATGCTCATGTTCCCTGGATAAGCCCACATCAAAAAGCATTGGAAAAATTTAAAATACCGGATGCGAACCAGCGGACCCAATTGTTTGGAGCAGCTTTCGAACAGCTGACAGCAAATGGATATCATCATATTGGAATGGATCATTTTGCTCTTTCCGATGACGACCTGTTTATTGCATTAAAAAACCATGAACTGACGCGCAATTTCATGGGATATACAACTCAACGCAATTTAGATCTGATAGGATTGGGCGCTTCAGCGATCAGTGCCATCAATGGCTGCTATACCCAGAACATTAAGGGTGTTGCTGAATACGTTTCTTCAAACGACTCGTATCGATGGCATAAAGCTTTAATTCTGAGCGATGAAGATCTTATTCGAAGAGATTTAATTTTAGAGCTGTTCTGTAACTTTCATCTTGATATACCTAATTTCGAATCTCGTCACCAACTCAACTTTGAAACACATTTTCGTAAAGAGCTGGCGTCTTTAAAAGGTTTTATATCTGATGATATGCTCAGAATAAATAAACATTCACTGAGTGTTTCCCCTCTGGGTCGATATTTCATACGCAATATCTGTATGGTTTTTGATCAATATATAACATCAGAAACCAATAAAACCCGATATTCGAAAACACTCTAAAGAGCAGTTTTGCCATCATGGTATTTCAGGCAGAGTCCAACAGCACCCAGAACAACCGAGGTGTCTTGCTATTGCATATGGGAGGACCGCGTTCTTTGGCGGAAGTTCCCATATATCTTAGAAAATTGTTCAGTGATCCCCATATGATTCCTGTACCTTCAGGAAGATTTTTACGATCGATTTTTGCAGGGATTATGGCATTAGTGCGTACCCGGGAATCTCAAAACCGGTATCAGCAAATCGGAGGAAAATCGCCATTATCTGAACAGACAGAAACGCTGCGAAATACTCTCTCGGATATCCTTGGATGCACCGTCGTTTCGGCAGCTCGGTATTCGGAACCGGACATCTTTTCGGCAATCAATATTTTAAAACAAAAAAAATTAACTCAGTTAGTCCTTTTGCCTCTCTATCCGCACTACTCCACAGTAACCACCCTGTCATCCCTCGAGCAGTTTAAACACATGAATTTAGCTATTGATTTCACGGAAATTATCGAATCATTTTGCCTTGAACCAGAATTTCAAAAATCGGTAGCCGATCAGATCGTTTCTTTCCTGCCAACCAATAATGACACATCAGATATTCACATTCTTTTTGCGGCACATAGCCTGCCACTCTCATTGGTCAAGAAGGGAGATCCCTATGTCGATCAAGTATTTAGCTCAGCTAAGGGAATTATCGCAGCATTCCCGATCGATGTTGCATATTCCGTAGCATTTCAGAGTCGCGTGGGTCCAGTGAAATGGCAAGGTCCAACACTCAATGAAGCGATCTTGAAACTATCTTCAAAGAAATCTTGCCATCTGATTATCTACCCTCTCAGTTTCATACATGAAAATCTAGAAACATTATACGATCTCGATATTTGCCTGAAATCATTTTGTCTGGCTACAGGTTTAAAATCCTTTACGCGCATTCCGACAATAGGATCATGGAAACCGTTTACGGATGTTTTAGCCGGATTGATTCGCAATGCTTTTGGAAAAATGGAGTTGCCATATGTTTGATGTCACTGTTATCGGAGGTGGAATATCCGGATTGCTGGCAGCCTGGAAGTGTCATACCGAGGGCTACAATGTAGTATTATTGGAAGCCAAATCCACCATTGGTGGTAATGTGCAAACACTGACTTCCGCACCTTACAGACTGGAAACCGGTCCGCACAGCTTTATGGGCTCATCGGAATACATGTGGAAACTGATCAATGAGTTGAAAATCCAATCGGATACCCGCAAAGCAACTCCCATATCAAAATTCCGATATATCTACCGGAATGGACTGTTACATGTATTACCCATGAATGTAACTTCTTTTCTGACTACTCAGCTTCTGAGTCCATTCGCAAAGCTTAGGCTCATGATGGAACCTATTATCCCATCAAAGGCAGCTCCCGGTGATACTGCCTGGGATTTCTTTGTACGCCGATTCGGTCAGGAAGCCGCTTCTTATCTTATGTCACCCTTCGTTTCTGGAATTTATGCCGGAGATGTTAAGAAACTTGGAGCGAAAGCAGCCTTCCCCAAATTTTGGTCTTTTGAAAACGAACATGGTTCGATGATTCTCGGGGCTATTCGTTTTGTCCATGATAAAAAGAAGCGGTTGAAGAAAGAAGGTATCGAATACAAGGGAGGTTTGTTCAGCTTTAACCGAGGACTGGGGACCCTGACCGAGCACTTGGCAGATAGACTTGCTGGAAAATACTTATTGAATAGCCCTGTAAAAACGATCGAATACTCAGACGGTTATTATTATGTCAAAGGGGATAATTTCACTGAACAATCTAAAACAGTTATCCTGGCAACACCTCCGAGTGAAAGTGCCGGTATTATAAAAATAATAGCTCCTAAAGCAGCAGATAACTTCAAAACGATACCCATGGCACCGGTCACTGTCATTCACTGGGCTCATAAAAAATTGAATCGGCCTTTCCCTTTGGGATTCGGATTTCTCGTTCCCAGACATTATGATCTGAATACCCTGGGGACTTTGTTTCCATCACAGCTTTTTCCGGATCGTTCACCCCAATCACATCATCTTTTCGCTTCATTTTACGGAGGCATGCATGATCCTGAAGTTGCTGAGTATTCAGATACAGACCTGATAAACACACTGATAAAAGAACATTCCGTGTTCTTCCATGGTTGTTTGGAAAAACCTGAAATCATTGAAATTTTAAGGTATACCCATGCAATACCGCAATTATTGCCAGACCACAGCCATAAACTTGCCGGAATTTCCTCTCAATTAAGTAACTATAAAGGAATATTTTTAGCCGGTAACTATCTGACGGGTGTTGG
>JAFGJC010000012.1 GCA_016929305.1 candidate division CSSED10-310 bacterium
AAACAGAACATTTCGGTGCAGCCGGGGTTTGATTCAGAACTGGCAATTTCATTGTGCTGATTCTATCTTTTTTTATTTCAAAATTTTACCTATGCGTTGCACGAATATCTTCCACCCTCGGTGGATGATGGAATTCATCTGCTGGATATCTGAAGAGAGTACCATGAAAAGATACAGGCGAAGAGGGCTTATTCAAAACCGATTCATCGCTTTATTTGGTCTCTCTGCTTTATTGACAACCATTTCCGCCCGGGATCTGAAGGCGACGATTCCATATATTCCAGGAGTGGCTGAATCGACGGAAAAAGGCGCATTCATCGACTTTCTGAAAGCATTAGATGAGGTTTACACCGACGGTGTGATTCTTATTGAACAAAATTCCTGGCCACGATCGATTGCGAATGTTGTCAATGGTACCGCAGATTTTCACCTTCCGATGATTTCCAATCCGAAAGTGTTGTTGGATTCCGTCGGCTATAGATTCGCCTCGACTCCCATGGGTGTTGTCTGTATCGTCATCTATACCAGAATCGCCAAACCATTGAGCAAAGCATCCATTGAACAGGCGACACCCCAGCACCCATTTCCGTACGCTATCGAACTGCAGGGAGCATTGGATCAGTTTTTCGTATTCTCCGCCCAGAAAAACTATGAGCTCATACAAAGTTTTAACCGTTTAGTGAATGGAAGAATCGATGCGGTCATCGCTGCTCAGGAGGATGGCGATACGCTCTGCAAACAATATAAATTCAAAACGATCAAACGGGAATTATGGGACTGCAAAGATGACATGGTAGTGATTCGTAAAGGCGTCAAAGGGGATGAAGTCGATAAGATCCTCTCCGATTGCATGGCCAAATTGATCAAAAACGGTACATTGAAAGAAATTCGAAAAAGGACGCATGTCCCCTATGTTGAATGGCAACCCTATCAGATGGGTTGGTGAAAAACCGTTGTAGAAAAACAGTGATGAAAAGCTGGCTATTTGTTTCGATTTTCATGCATGGCTTTTTTGGCTGATAGATGTGCCTGTGCCATGGTATACTGCAAACGGCTGAGATCATAACAAATTGAATATCATTAAAGCATTGATATTCAATTTGTTATGATTGTTAAAGACTACACCATATCTTTCAAATTTACTCTGTTACGATTCAGGATGGTTTTTTACTTATTGTGGTCACCGTCTTCTTGTGTCGTATCTTCATATCGTGTGTCTTTCCGGCGGAAGTATAGGGTACTTTGATATCCTGGGGCATATCCGCCGCAGTGGATTTCATCCGTGTAAAGACACCCATTTCCTGTATGAGGTTTGCCACCAATCCGGTCCACCCTGTTTGGTGATTTGCCCCCAATCCCGCACCATTGTCACCGTGAAAATATTCGTTGAACAGCACCGGATCACACCAGCCACTTGAGCCGGATGGGTCGAATTGGGGGAATTTATTAAAGAGCTCAGCACCTCCCCAAAATGGACGTTCTGCTTTGAGCGCCGGATTCTGGATGATCTCTGTGTACAATGGATCATTTGCGAACTGCGATCTTCCAATCGATTTTTTAAGGAATATGCGGATCAGGCGCAGTGATAAGTCATTGGCAATGTTTTCTAAGTTCGCTTGTACATTGGGCAAGGTGGTTGGATACGAAACCTGATATTCGCTTCCCAGATATGCATGATATTTGCGCAATGCTTCGATGATGAGATAATTGATCGAGAAAAAGAGCGGTCCACGCCAATTTGTATTACCACCCATGATGGATTTGTCCGTGGCTTCTGCAGGGGTATAATAGAAATTGTTATTTGAATTGAAGTTGTGGCTTTTCGAAAGTGAACGTATACCAAAGGGACTTAATAGATGGTTTGGATCGAGAGCTTTTTTAAGCAATGATCTGAGCTTACTTTCACCGACAGCAGCCACGGTTCCATTGATTATCGAATCTGTGGAATCATCGAGCGCATCGATACTCTCAACCAACGTGGTCACATCCACATGACTATCATCACTTATCAACCCTTTTTCCTTGTACCATTGAATCATGCCTTCAAGAGTGGCAAACGAATCGGGATCATGTATGATGCATTGTATCTCTTCAATAGCAAACATCGGAATTAATCCGACGCATGAGTATATCGCTGAACACTCTTTGTTTTTGTCATAATAAAAGTCGCCGTGCCATAAAATTTTATTGAGTGCTGCTGAAATGTTGAGGAAATGGAAAAGATATTTGCGCGAAAGATCCAGATATTGTTTTGAATGAGTATGATCGTAAAGTTCAAGTGATATCTTGAGCATGTTAAGGCAATACATCGCCATCCATCCGGTGCTGTCAGCCTTTTCGATGCCACTTACATCGCTCATCGGACGGATATTGTCCAATCCCATGAATCCTGCCTCAAAAATGAAATTGTCCTCACCATCGTTCCTGTTGACCCACCAGTCAAAGTTGATGTTCAATTTTACGAAAATCCGTTCCAGAAATCCGATGTCATCGATGCCGAGCATCTGTTTTTCTCTCTGATAGATGGTATAGGCAGCCCAGGCGTGAACCGGAGGGTTTGGCGTGTCGAATTTCCATTCCGTTGCCGGAATCTGGCCGTTGGGCCTCATGGACCAGTCGGACATGAGCAGTTGCACCTGTTTTTTGGCGAAATGCGGATCCACGAGCGCTAATGTGGCAGTGTGAAACGCCAGATCCCAATCATAAAGCGCGGCGAATTCCCATTTATCCGGAACCGACAGAATATCCTTGAAGTAGAGGTGTTCCCAGCCGTTTTCCATCTTGTTTGTATCGCTGCGTGCGGGTGTCTGGCCATTGTCGCCCTTGATCCACTTCATCGCAATCAGGTGATAGAATTGTTTAGTCCAGAGCATCCCCGCGCACGATTGCCGGAAGATGTTGTACATATCCTTATCGTAATCGCTGCCGCTTCGGCTGTACGGACAGCATGCATCGTAAAACTCGTCAGCCTCCTGAATTCGTGCGTTGAAAACCTTCTTGAACTCGGAACCGAAAGGGGAGGATTCGTCGTTTTCTGTTAAACGGAGACATACCGTCGTAGATTCCCGGGATTCAAGCGTGAATTGGTAATGGGCGGATGCTTTTGTTCCTGATGAACGCTGGATGAAGCTGCGATTCTCGATATTCAGGTCTCTGTTCGGACCGAAGGCGCCGACTATATAGTTGTTGATCCCGTTTTTAAAGTATTGTGATCCGAGCTTGTTCGAGCATGGTGACCCATCGCTGTTTCTGAAGATGGTGTTGTCAGTCTCATTTTCCGTAAACAGTATATCCGGGGTCTTGTCGCAGTAGAACCGCATCGTCACCTTTTTGTTGCTCATCCATAACGGCTGTTCCGTTTCGATGCAATTGTATGCACGACCGTCCTGTTTTCTCAACGATGGTTTCGGCTCATTGGTCGGACCCCATGACCATGTATTACGGAACCACAGCGTCGGTAAAAGATGAAACGGCCGGGTTTCCGGCCCCTGATTGGTAACAGTTATTCGCATCAGTATGTCCTGGGCCGTGTTTTTACAATATTCGACCAACACATCGAAATATCGGTTATCGTTTAGCGCACCAGTGTCGAGGAGCTCATATTCCATGCTGCCCAAGCTATCACGGTTGTCCAGCAGAAGCCTGTAAGGGTACTCGTAGGGATACTTGTAAAGATATTTCATATATGAATGAGTCGGCGTATTATCGAGATAGAAGTAATATTCTTTGACATCCTCGCCGTGATTTCCTTCTGAATTAGTAAAACCAAAAAGACGCTCCTTGATTATGTCATCACGCTCGTTATACATTGACACTGCCAGACACAGCAGCTGGTGGTCATCACAGATTCCTGCAATGCCGTCCTCTGCCCATCGGTATGCGCGGGATCGAGCCATATCATGACTGAAATCATTCCATACATCAGAACTGCCATAGTGCTCTCTGACCGATCCCCACTGTCTCTCGCTGACATACGGACCCCAGAGTTTCCAGTTCATTTCCGGATTCTGTTCGCGTTGCGGCTTGGTACCCTCTTTTTCGTATTCATCGAGCCTCTTTCGCTCGGCAGTTTGCGCAATTTTATTGTTTGCATAGTACCGCTTTAGCATGTTTTCAAGCGTATCGGTTTTGCTCATAGAGGACTTCCTTGAAAATGGTTGACGAATTAAGTCAAATCACACAGGGATGTTCCGATTTGAACATCAGAAAAATGAAATCTATGAAAGGCAAAATAGAATATCGAACATAAAAATCAAGAAAAAAAGCAAATAAGAGTCAATAAATACTAAAAAAGATTCCTTTTCCCTAACATTAGGCGCTTAGTCTTTTTAAACGACAATAAATTGTCATTCGTTTTCATCTTTTCAATCAATTTCAAGCGCAGACTTGAAATTGATGTAGGCTCTTAATGATAGAGTTGAATAACGGATTAAATTAAACTATTTTTAAAGACAATAAACAGGTAGAGGACGGTGTAATTCTTACGATACTGGGGGTGTACTGGCTTTCGACGCGGTGTGTGATTCTCAGACAGCATGTCGAGGATGTCGGTTGGCCTCGTAAAACATCCGGCAAAACAATAAATGCAGAAGATTATTCTTATGCAATGGCTGCTTAATTAAAAGTAGCCGACCGTCTGGTTGGGTAGCGTTCCCTGGTTAGGCGGTCCACTTTGAACGCTGGGTATGCGGGATGCATCGACTGTGTACCGAGAACTATAGGTGCTGGTTTTGTGCCCAGCCTGTCTTTCGGCGGAGTATAAAACGAGATTAAATGAAAGGCTAAACATGTAGCGGTCTGTGTTGAGTGCATCGCGGACAGGGGTTCGACTCCCCTCACCTCCACCACTTTTTTGAAACGGTGCTACCTTATCGAGTACTGACAACAGCAAATAAGGTATACTGCAAACGGTTTAAATCCTAACAAATTCAATATCATTAAAGCGTTGATATTGAATTTGTTAGGATGACATTAATGTAAAAAT
>JAFGJC010000123.1 GCA_016929305.1 candidate division CSSED10-310 bacterium
ATCATCAAGCCGGTAAAGAACATTGGATCTGTCGATATGCATTCTGATGATATTCCGATGGATATCTGGAGTATTCTGCAAATTCGCGGCAGAGTAAATCCGCTGCACCTCATCCAGAATTTCAAGGTCCAGCAGAGCTTTTATTCTGGCGGATCCGCTCCTCACCGGCGGAACAGGATAGATATCCGATACCGAAACTCCTGCAATGCAGCAAGCCGTTTTAAGGGATTCCCACGGTGGCGTCCAGCAGCCACCCCATGATGTCGACCGTTCCAGATCCATATCTTTTCCAGTAATGTGGTCGCTGCAGGGCATGGCACGGACATACATCATCCCGGTCAGATCCTCGTAAACCGTTATCAAGGCACTGGATAACTCTTTCATCGATTCCCAGCGCTGTTCCGGCTCAAACTGAAAGCATCTGTCAAGAATCAGCTTGATTTGGGAAGGAAACTCCCCTCGAATCGTTTGATCCCATCCCCGGATCGTTTCATTCAGTACTTCCGGTGCAACAACACCGGTTTTCCAGGACAGTTTTCCATTAATCATATGCAACAGTGTTACCCCTAAACTCCACATATCAGTTTTACGCGTCAGACGGTACCCTGCCGCCTGCTCCGGCGAACAGTATGCGGGTGTCATTCCCCGGGAACTGACCATAACAGTAGCGGACTCGGAAACCCCATTTTTAGCCGCTGGCGCAGGAGTTTTGATATTAGCAAGACCAAAATCCGTAATTTTTGCAGTACCGTCGACAGTTAACAGGATGTTTCCCGGTTTGACATCCTGATGGATCACACCCGAATCATGCGCCGCCTGCAATCCCCAGGCTGACTGTACGGCAATATCCAGAATTTCTGACCATTGCATCATCTTTCGAATTTCAATTCGCTGTTTGAGTGATCCGCCATCCACATATTCGGCAAAGATTCCCAGACGGTCCTCCAGGGTTCTGAAAAACCGGCATCCGGTTAGATTCGGGTGCTCCGGCAACCCAATCCATGTGCTGAGCTCCCGTAAGAACAGTTTCTTTTGAGATTCGTCACTGACGGCTTCCGGATGAAGCGTTTTCAGAGCATAAAATATATCCGGCTTGTCCGCTCGTTCGATCAGATACACCATCCCCATACCGCCGCGGCCAAGCATACGCCGTATGCGATACACATTCAGCAACACTTTGCCCGTCGGCCAGTCGGGCATCAAAGAAATGCGTTCATTCTCCGGTCCGTTTGATATCATTTCAGTGCTTTGATCTGTAACTTTTCTGTCGGTCATAACGCTACAATCATATCACCAGAAAAACCGAATGAACATTAATATTATATTGATTATACCGCTGGTTACGAGTGTGTTTCGATACCCATATAGACATAAATGTCTTGGATAAGTTTTTCAAGATACCTTTTCCTGCTGACGGCATATTGTTCCTCAAGGTAACTCAGCAGGGGGAACACCTGTTTCCGGGCCGTTTGATCATTGTCAACACGCCATTTCGAAACAACGTTCATGGCTTGTAACATTGCCATCTCGACCTCATCGACCTCAGACGGACTCATTACCGCGAATTCGGAATAGTACCTTACCGCTTCAGCCAGTTCTTCAGTTGATCTGAACGCATCACCCAGTTTCAGCAACGCATATCCACGGTAAAACGCGCGATGTGCTAACTCATTTTTCAGCAAAGGATATTTCTGGAATTGTTTCGATAATCCCAAAACCCGGTCGGCTTCGTCACAACATTCAACGGTTTCCGCATATCGTTCCTGATCAAACAGCACCATCGCTTTTCGGCGGTACAATACCGAAAGGTTGTAACTTCGATCTTCCAGTCCATACGAGACTACCATTTCTGTGAATGCACCAATCGCCAGATCTATGGATTGGAATGATTTTCCCATCTTTCCAAGCCGATAATAAACCATCGCGAGATTTCCGTGAATGATACCTCGTTGATGGAGATACTCGATATCATCCATGCTGCTTTTTAGTTTTTCCAAGTGATCCAGAACTTTTTGATAGTGAATCAGAGCATTTTCATTATCATCCCTTTCATGGCAGTTTTCAGCGAGTGATTGCATGATATGCAGAATGACAATTTTTTGTGATACGGTTTTTGGCTTACCCACCATATCAAGTGCTTCTTTAAGCAAAGAATCTGCATCGTCAAACCGGCCGATCAGTTTATATAGAAATGCCAGATTCTGATAACTCCGCAACATCACATCCACTGCAATATTATCCGGATTTCGCTTCACCTTCCGCGTCAATATGTGTATCGACATAAGAAACGCTTTTTCAGCTTCGTCATATCTCGCCTGTGAACCCAGAATGACACCTTTATTCTGATATAAGCGTCCCTGATCATTGCTTATTTGCAGATCCGGCTCGAGTGTTTTGATGGTATTCAATATTTTTTCCGCTTTTATGATCAATGTTAATGATGCTTCATGGTCACTCATTCGATGGAGACTTGCCGACTGCCGTAAATAGGATTTGGCCAGATGCTGGCTTATCACCGGACACGCATCATTGACAATAAAAGTCGTAAAAACATCTGTGATCTTGTTTTCCGTAAACAAAATACCTTGATAATCCTGGAGCATATCGAGGATGAGTGTTTTGTGATACAGCAGATTGTGATACAGCAACATGATTTCTTTGCTATTTTGAGCCAGCAGATCCTGGATGCTCTTCTCAAGTTCCTCATATATTTCCAGATCCATCAGTAACCGTGCGCGATAGGAACCGCGCTGATGAGTAACGAGATACTTAACGCTGTGCGAAATCGTACCGCCCTTTTTCCGGATAATCTCCATCCATTGCCCGGGTGATTGCCAATGCTCTCCCTGGATATGCTCCCGGGTAAATGCTTTGCCGGTATCTGAAACCGCTTTCACGGCAGGTTCGCTTCGTGGATATGGCTTGTTGAACCTGGATTCATACACCGCAATGAGAGCATTTACAATCTGTTTCACATGCTTCCATCTGTCGGCAGGATCTTCCATGAAACATCGCTTCAATATATCGGTCATACTTTTCGGAAAATCGAAACCGAGTGCACTTGTTCCAGATCGAATCACTTCCTCCAAAACCATAGGCGCCGTGAAACCGAATTTCCATCGATGCGGTCCTGTAAACATTTCCAGAATGGTCAGCCCATAACTCCATATATCGGTTTTACGGCTGATCTTCTGCCCGGAAGCCTGTTCCGGTGAACAGTAGGCCGGTGTCATACCTCTCGATGTCAGATAAACCGTGCGGTTGTCATATTGATCTATTTTGAGTGGTTTTCCGGGATTTCGATATGCCGCCAGCCCGAAATCCGTCAGTTTCGGGATACGATCGCTGGTCATGAGTATATTGGCGGGTTTGATATCCTGATGCACCAGGGGCATCTGATGCGCAACATGCAATCCCCAGCCAAGTTGAATGGCGATATCAAGGATATTCTCAGCCGTCATCATTTTCCGGTTTCCAATCCAAGATTTCAGCGAACCGCCTTGAATATATTCTGCAAAAACGGTTGTCTGCCCCTCGATGGTCCTGAAAAAACGGCATGCCGTGATATTGGGATGATCCGGAAGGTCCATCCATAGCCTGATTTCACTGAGCAGGTGACCCATTGATCCTTCCTGGGGACGCACATTCAGCACTTTGGCCGCATACTGCCGGGACGGATCGGTAACGTGCACCACGAGGTATACCGTCCCGCCACCACCGCGACCCAGTTTTCTGACCACCCGGTAATGGGTCATGATCTCCTTGCCCGGTTTCCATTCAGATGTATATTCAGTAGGCATCAGTGATCTCCTGCCAAATTCCCATCAGCCTGAACGGCAGAATAACATATCAGATATCTTGATCAAACCATTTTCGGGAGTGTCATGTGAATTGACGTAACAGTAGCGAAACTTGAAAGATAACCCATACTTCCCAAGGACTTGAAATGGAAAAAGCACTACCGGGATAAACCTTCGTGAGGGCAATTCGAATGAAGTTATTCACCGGGCAGAAACGATTAGACGCTTGACAAATGCAGTGTGGCTGGTCACAATACTGAAAGTACTTAACATTGAAACCGAAAGGGGGTTTAATGAAGCGCTCAAAGGTTGTAGGCATTATGTTAATTTTGTGGTTTTCAACGTTTGGATTGACAGGTGTTTCGGGTGCCGTTGGCAACGTGGACCCTGCGCTTATCGATACGATTGCACAGAAAGGCAGCTCCGATTTCATCATTCAATTTAACGGGAAAACAGACCTGAGTCCTGCCTATTCGATGGAATGGCAGGCGCGCGGCGAGTTCGTATACCGGGCATTGACGGAGACAGCAGCCCGGTCACAAGCTCAGGTAAAAGCATATTTTGATGATCGGAGTGTTACGTATACTTCGTTCATCGCCGGCAATGAAATGTTCGTCCGTGACGGAACGGTTGAGATGATTTTTGAATTGACTTCATTTCAAAATGTTTCGTTTATTCGAGAACCCCTGTCGATCGAATTGGATCCGGATGCGCTTCAGGCAAATCCGATCAAAGATGGTTCCCGGGACCAGTCCTGGGCGATACCGGATATCCATGCGGACAGCGTGTGGTCCGACTTCGGCAGCCGCGGCGAGGGAATTGTTATGGCTGAAATCGGCACGGGTGTCCAGTGGAATCATCCGGCGCTCGTGGACGCGTATCGATGCGGAGCGGATCCTGCCAGCGCATACTGCTGGAACGATCCATCCAATATCTGTGGCGGCAGCATGTGCGACAACAACGGGTTCAGCACGAATATGATGGGAATGATGGTCGGTTCTGACGACCCCGGCATGACG
>JAFGJC010000124.1 GCA_016929305.1 candidate division CSSED10-310 bacterium
AGTATTAGGTGTAAATTTCACAGAAACACCCAGATCCTCGATAACCACCTGAATGAAACTTCGAGTCATCGCAGCATCTAGTCGACTGGCTTCAAGGTTTCGCCGCTGCATCAGATCTCGATACTCAAGCGTTAAATGAAGCCAAAGAATATATCTATCCGACAATTTTTGGGGACCCTGCAATTCCAGTATCCCTTCCGCACTAAACAGCCTGACAATGCGGCCAGCCAATTTATTAGAAGTCAATGAAAGCAAATCATCAACTGTCGGCAGGTAAGGGCGCCAGGAGGCTTCCTCTGAAACATAAAGACGCTCACCCGGCACCTTTGTTTCAGTCATTTCAGCCAAAATCCGTGAGTTAACTCTCATCGTTCCCGGCATGTGGCGGCCGACCGTGTGAAGAAATCCCTGGCGTTTGGATGGATCAGGATGCATCAACGCATCTAAAATGCGCCATACTTTCCGTCTGTAATGATCACCTTTATAAAGATCGTATCCGCTAGTCTGCTCAACGACCGAAAAACCAAAATCGAACGCACAAAGACTAGCAAGAACCCGCCCAAACAGCTTTTCGTCACGAATCTCATGTCTGGGTATCCTATATTTCTCCCCTTCAACAATCTGTGAAAGTGGATTTTCTAGCAAATCTCTGAGTCTTCTGGCTTCTGCATCGCGGCTGAGGATAACCTGCTCGCGAAGAACCGATGCAAATCTTCGAGTTTTTTCATGAAAATTCTGATTGCTGATCACTCTGTCAATCGACCGAAGTATGTTATGATCGAATTCGGTGATTGAATCCGGCCTGTGTAATTTTCCATAAGTAGCTGATATTTCACCAATGCCTTCCAATATCGAACGCGCTGTCAATATTCCCTGCTTGGGATTAAGATTTTGTAATAGATTTTTTAATACTATGAAATCATTTTCATTCTCTAATTTTGATCCCATTTTTTTAATGACAAATGTTGATATGGATCTGGCAGTCTGGGCTTTTACCCGATCACTGTAATGGCTTTCCGTATCATTCAGAACTTGATTTGCATAGTATTCAAAATGACTATCTGAAAGATTGATAATGGCATCAGCAGCATGAATCTGTAAATGATCACTCAGATCAGGTTGAAAAAAAATTATCTTCAACACCTTCTCGATTTGATTTGGGGTGTACAAAGTTCTCAGAATATTCAACAAGCCGCTTCGAACAAACAAATCAGTTCGATAAGATAGTGGGTGTTCAAAACGTTTTGTGATTATATTATATGTTTCATCTGAATCGATGTGAGTCAGTAGTCGAAATGCTTCCAGTTGCAGCCAGACTTCTTCAATTCCCTGCTCGACGATCTCCCTGACTTTCTGATACCATCTTCCCTTTGATACTATCTCTGTTGCACGCTCATCTCCTGACCTAATCCTATCAATCCAAAAAGCCAGGACAGCCATTCGATTCTGCCATCGTGGGCTTTCGTTGAACTCTTCCCATAACAATTCCGATATCTGAGTTATATTTTGCTTTTGATTCGAATGTCCCCAATAAAACCTTAAGTATTTGATAGCGATTTCGATTGAACGTTCCCGCTCATGCAACTCACACCTTGCCCGTTCACGAACAGCCGCGGCATCCATCCATCGGCGAAATGCCTTTCTGTCTCCTTTCAACTTATCTGGATCCGTAAAAGTTGATAAAAACAAAAGCATTCGCTCGACTTGACTGTTTGAATCTGTCAACTGACCGAGATCCTTCTCCATCGCTCGATAATTCTGAACCATTGCAGTACGCCATTCGGCATGGTCAGATATCAGTGAAGTGAGCTGATATGATATGTCGCCATCAATCTTTGACATTTGGCAAGCTAATGATTGGATCATATGCTTTAGTAATCTGCATTCCAGGGTAGATAATACATGTTGAGCATTTTCAAGCAGTTCCATGTAGATATTTAAGGATCCTGCCAAATTCATAACGCGAGTCTTTCCAGTCTTTCCTTAAACAGCCTTTGATTGGGATCGTCATCCCTGAGCAGTCTTCCTGCATTGAAGCGAAGGACCAATCCAACCGTGATGTCATTTTGTTCGGTGTCAAATGTAAATCGGTCTGACAAATCCAGACACCAGAGCATATTCAGACCGGTCCATTGATACAGAGAAAGACTTGCCTGAAGGCGGGATCTATCAGGCTCCAGACTTTCGCCGAAAGTTTTTCGCTCGGTATAACTCAAATCGATCATCACAGAGCCGATAAACGCGTGCACTCCCGATTCCCACCACCAGGGGCTAAACAAACCGGTTTCATAATCACCCGCTGTAATGGTTTTAAAACGCGAGTAGAATCTCACGTTATCAAATAACTCATAATGCAATGTGGTTTGAAATCCTGCACTGAATGGATGGCGATCATCAAAATAATTAAACAGCGACGGATCCGGGACGCTGTCAGTTAAAAGAATATCTTTTGAGTTAAGTGATTGATACCGCAAGGAGAATTGAAGTGCGGGCACCAAACAAAAGCGTTTAAAAGGACGGTAGGTCTTTCGAACATCTGTATCGATATCAAATGAAAACGCAGTATCATCATGAAATTTCTGAACATATCCATCGATATCGAGACCACTTCTTACATTCCATTTTCCAAAATTAAAACGGGTGTTCTGGTGGAATAGACCGATATTATTATCTGTATTCGACGCAGGGGCTGATATTCCTGCTAAAGATTCCAGATACACACTATATCCTTCAATTCGTTTATGAAATCCTACTTCAGCAGTTATTCCATCAGAGCTGAAAATTTGATGTTCATCGTAACTATCCACCTCACTCCGGTCCCGATAATATAGATGTGCTACCCATGTTCCTCCCGATTGTTTACTTAAAGGCAATTCAGGTGGAACGTTTGATTTCCATGGAATTTCTTCCACTGTAAGTTGATCTGAATTCCCGTTTTCAGGGGAAATTTCCGGCCAATACCATTGCGAGTCAACAGAATGGCGGTCTGATAGATATTTGAATACGGGAGCTGCAAAACGGCAGTAAAATCGATGACTATCCTCCTGGGGTTCAATCTGAACATGGACAAGTCCTTGGAAATCAATCGGCAATAACAACTCACTTTCCACTAAATCACACTGATAATGTTTTTCTTGATGGATTACATCAACTGATATAGGATCACCATTGAAACTCACCGGTACGATATGTTCCCCAATGGCATGTTCGGATGCATCCCTGAACTGGATTCTAAAGGGAATCATATTGTCTTCAGCAGCGTTCAACTCTTTATAAATAAGACATTTTACTACTGCTGGACCGATGATGTTACCCTCAACAGGTTGTAACACAGCAGTCGGATAACAGGTTAATATACGAGTTGGTTTCAGTGTCAGTGGTTCTGAGTCTTTCTGAATCAGGACCGCTGTAATTTCTAGCGATTCTGGCAAACTTCCATCAACATAATAGAATGAAAGATTCGTACCATGTGATTTTTTCCATGGAAACCTTAGGAATGTATTTCCGCTAGTCAATGTACCTTTAAGCGCACCGTCCAATGACACATTTACAGAAAATGGCAAGGCCGCATCCCGAAAGCCGTCCACGTGGCATTCAATAATACCTGAGATATAATTATCGAGCGGGATTGTTAGAGTTTTATCGTTACTCAACCGGAATCCATGTTCACTCGAACCAAATTCTTCTGTCATGTTTCCGGATACAGTTGAAGTGTTGAAAGGTTTCGATATCATTGTCCAGCGTCCGAATTCTGATGAAAAATTCAACAGTGCTTTCCAGCTTAGAAACTGATTTATCCATTTGGAATATGGTTTGCAGAGTATGCAATCGGGGTAACGTTGACAGATCTGAACCATTTTCACATAAGCTTCCAACATATGAGCCGGTTGAGTGATATCCGTTGCACTTTTTTCAAGAATTTCCAAATAAATCTGCTCCATATCAGGAAAATTTCTTTTTCTTGGATTATCGTCAATACCCGGTAGTTGTTCCTCAACTCGAAAGCTTCCACTACCTCGAAGGCATCGTAATTTCACTGTCTGGTGACCTTCCTGAAGAGGGATGTAAATCTCCTCCATTTCGCCCGGTCTTACCTCAGGTGTGCCATCGTAAATATAATTTTGGGATTCACAACGATTTTCTGGAAATCTGAATACGAAATCCATCTTTCCCCGCTGAACGCACAATGTGAAATCGTCGGTTTCATACAATCCGTTTGAGAGGATATGATTTGGCCGGGTAACTATTTTTAACACTCCGGGACCGTTTACTGTGATTTCATACTCATCTTCCGGATCACATATCCAGTAATCCGGTGCATTGGAAAATGGCAGGTTAAATGCATCTCGATAGAATTTTTCAAATCGATTTATCAATGCTACCTTCCGCCCGGATTTTACCGCTGCAATGCAATCTGTAGAAACGAATCTGGGATTGGGACTGAAGTACATCCAATTATCGGGCAGGGAAAGCCCTTCTATGTCATAATTTTCAATTCTTGCCATCCACTGAAGTGTCTCGCGATCCATTATCGGCATCATGTCAATTGAATCCAGTATATCAAGTGCTCCGGGAATATTCCCAAAATGACTCATCAAACGGGCTTTTGCAATAATAGCTTGTGTGTCTTCTGGATGAATTTCCAGCAGGTTGTGCATCCATAGCCACGAATCATAAGGTTTTCCTGACACCAATGCCGTTTCCATCATGATTCTGCAGAACCACTCCGGAAAATGATTATTTACCGGAGACAGTCTATTCCCAACTTCCAATGCACTGTTGGCGTAACCCATCTGCTTTAAAACAACAACTCCCAACATAAGATCCTTCCAGGGAGAAAACCACATCAATGGAATCTTGAGTAAATTTTGAGAGGTGCTCAATTTAACTGTCTGGATCTTATGTTGAGTATCCTTCACCTTGTTAAGCGATGACAGTGTAATCCATGCTTTCGAATCTGCCCATATGTTCAGTTCTTTTGCTCCCGCCGGTATATCATAAAAAAATCCTGAAGGATTCTGTCTCCCGGCAGGCATGTCACACATGACTGATTCAACTCTGCCGGTATCTGTCTGAATATAGATTTTCAGATCAGTATCTTCAGCATTTTCCGTGCGGGACATAACGCGCAGACGATGACCAATTTCCTGCGGATTGATGCTGATTTTTAGTGCCTTTTTCTGATCTGTGGGTACATGATAATACTCTCGCAACCACATAAGGTTTGAAACTGAATCTATGATCGGTATATTACAATAAACTGGAGCACCATTGTTGTTTAATTTTAGAGAGTGATTTCCCGGTCTCAAACAGACCGTGAACTCGATCGAGTCCGCTAAACCCACTTTATCCTTTATAAATACTTGTCGTCCATCAACAAATAACTCAGTAGATCTGGATCCGAAAATACCCTCGACATCGTAAAATCTTACCGGTGTATAATCCATAGGATCGATATATGGAACCTGTACGGTAAAATCACCTTTATCTGGAATACGATAATATCGTGGTCCCGCTTCATATATGGTGCTCATTTCCGATTTTAGTGAAAGCACCGGTGAGACAGAGTCCAGGAATACTCTTGATTCCGCTTCCATTCTAATCGTATTCAATTCCAGCAACTGCATCCCGGTATCGTACAAGATTCGAGCTAATGGATCGGTTCGGTTTTGATAATAAAGATTTTCCATATCAATGGGATCGACCTGCGAATTCGACAGGTTGTCCATCTGTTGGACGCAGGTTAGAAATTTAAGAAATTCTTGTCCATTTTTAGAATGCATCGAATGATTGACCATCTTCTGAATCAGTATCGAATTTTCTTTGTCAAGCGGATCATGCACTGGTGTATAGATATGTCCGCTAATATAAAGCGGGTCATTGGAAACGAGCCGGAAACAGTAACTGCCTGAAGGAATGTAATAATATTGAATTTTTGCCTGACTCCACCGGGATGCAAAGACAGCTTCCTCATCAGGATCAAAAACTGATGGTATATTGGAACGAATCCATCGTCTTCCAGGATAATCAGAATGAAATTTGATCGGATTTTCATTGATTCGAGCGCTATCCAGAAATGTATGGACATCAACGATTTTTTCGACCGAACTCCAATCCTCTAGAAATTCACATCGCATTTCCAGCCGGATAAGCGCGGGGCCATTGATTTTTCTATATACAATGGATCTTATATTGCCGGATTTTTCTGAAAAGAAAGGAACTGAATCGCCACATAACAGGTCTTCAGTATAAACATTTTCTCGGTCAATTAAACTCCTTACCATCAATTTTTCAGTGATCATAGCCATTAAAAACCGGTTTGGATCCCATGTGTCATCAGAATCAATGCTTTCGGAAAAAGAAATACATTTCTTCATATCTCTTTGAATCCAGTGGGATGGATCCGATTCTAATAGTTCATTAACAATGCTAATTGTGTTCCGGCCTTTTTGAAATTCTCTGGTCAAGCTCTTAATCATGGGTTCCCAGAAGAATCCGGGCGAGAAGTTCACCAGTCTATAACATGATAATTCTAAATGGTCTGCAATGGCTTTGATATAGAATGTTTGCCCTGCTCCGGGGGGCGTGGGAATTTCTATTGAATGATCTGACAGTATAATGTTGGTTTCTTTAACAAAAGCTTTATTTAAATGATCGGATTCGCCGCAGAAAAAAACGCGGAATATTTCGACATCCTTATCGCTTGTTGTACCATAAATTTTCAGAGCTGACTGTCCGGGAATTTCACAGTAAAAACCATCCCCATGGTAAAGTAACACCGTGTTTGTTTGGATTTGAGATATTTCAACCGGAAACCATCGGCTTATCTGACAGGTTGACCAAGGATATGACACTTGTGACATCCATGCTGTGTCGGCCATCACAATCAAAAAAATCAAATAAATCAGGTATTTAAAACTTCTCATATGTTCGAATGACCTTGTTCAGGCATTTTACCCATTTTTGTTGGAGTTTTTTGGATGTAACCAGATTTTTCCTAAACTCATGATCCATTTCCAAATGGAAGAATATTCCTGCAGTCCAGTTATTGACATATTGACCTTGAATATTCGTTAACGCTCCCAGGGCATCAGTATCCACTCCAAAACATCCCACCATCTGCTTCGAAAACCTTTTTTTTATAACGCTGAACAAAGTCTGATATTTTGTAAAATCCGCGGTGTTTTCTCTGCCGCAGGACACAATAATATCGAATTGCCTGCCGGGGACATCGGTATCTTTCTTGAATCCATGGAATTGGATCATCAGCAAATCCGGGTGGAACTGAGCCGTTATCCGTGAAGCGGCATGAAAATAGGATCGTGCATTGTGCGCCGGATCCGCTGCAGACATGTCTGTGATATCATCCGCCAGCTTCACATCTCTGCGCATCGTGCTTGAATAAAACGCAGAAGCAGTCGTCATCATATAGGCGTTGATGGATATTCGGCCAGTATATTCATCCGATCGTGCATGTGGTGTTTGAAAAATTACCGGACGATGATCTCGAAAGTTGTCTTTAAAGACATAAAAACCACTACCTCGCCTGATACCGTCTTTTTCCATGATAACCGTATGAGTATTTTTCCATTTATCTTCAGCTCTGACAATCTTAAACCCAGCCTGATCAGCTATTTCCTTCAATGAAACCAACATCTCGTATTGCTCTGATTCATGAATTTGAAGGCACTGCAGGAACATGTTTTCAAAGACTGACAACGTATTGGATGATGGCAACCCATAGGTCTGTTCTTGGGAATATTTCAGTGCATCATTATATAGTTTTTCCAATTGAGGCAGGTTATTAGATTTTGATCGGAGTGTATTTGAAAACATAGAAAAACACACCATAAATATAACCAGAAATTGTAATAATTTCGTTTTCATAGGCTTTAGATCATATCCAATTCCATGGTGAAGAAGCGGACATAGACAGGTGTATCTGAATTTGATTGAAGTTTCAGCTCATAAGATCCTGCTGGAAGATCATCATGAAGTGGAAATGCGATTCTTCGGGATTTCATTGGATGTTTTCCTGAGAGTTCCGAAAGCCATACATCCCGGTTATCCGAATTAATAACTCCGGTATAAATCCGTTCGGATGCAGTTAGTGATGTGGCAAATTCGCCATTGAGGCGATGGTCCTTGATGTCTGCGAAAACGCTGATATTCAGCTTACTGTCATCGGATTCGTACTGATACAACATGATGTTCAGATACTGCGAATTCCTGTCTGGTTTATGGACAGTGATCTTAAGCGTTTCACCAGGGATCATTTCGAAAACCGTTTTCGCGGAAAGAATTTCTGTCGGTACCGTCATGTTCGATTCTAAACGCAATAGAAACTGGTCCTCCAAACATGTTGATCGGACTTCGATAGAATGATTACCAGAAAGAATACCCGGGAGTCTGAATCTGCCCTGGGGGGCTATCGGCCGGAAACTCATATGCTTAACGCCGTCCAAATATATTTCGATCAGCGGCTCAGTATAAGAAACTAATTTATAGTTGATGGAAACATTCTGAAGCAGATCTGGTGAACCTGTAATACTGAATGTCACAGGTACCATCGGGGAAAGTGTCACATAGCGGTAGGTTGTATGATCTGCCGCTTTTTCCGCAGGAATCGACTCATAAATAATCTTTTCTATTCGGAACGTGTCCGGGTAATGTGAAAATCCCTTGCGGGACTCATCAGCTTTGAGTGAAGATTCATTCGAAGGCAATTCATACACGCCCGTCGGAATACGAACGGAAACGCTTCTTTTTTGTTCACTAAGCTGCTGGTAATTCACAGGACGGAAATAGAACCAGTTCTGAAGTCGCGATTCATCGTCAAAAACCAGATCCATCCGGTGACTGTCGAAAGCATTTTCAGATATTTCAATTGTTTGTGCATTCGATGACGGCAGACAGGAAAAAAATGCCATACTCACCTGTGAAGAGGATGAAAAACAGATTTTTGCCGTGCCCTTTGGCGGAAATATATAGAACTTTTCCGGATATGATGGCTGCAAACGTTTCATAGTTGAATCGCAAAATGCAGCTAAAACAGAAGGATATGTGGATATTTTATGTGAATAATTACCAATTTCCGTATTTTGATTATTGATATATGTACACGAAACAATCTCCTCTTTACAGGTTTCATCTGGAGCCATAGGTACACGACACACAACTTTACATGGCAGGTTTTTCTCAATAGCATATTCAGACACCGAAATTTCTATGGGATCACCATCCGATTCAGAAAAACCGTTGTAGTATGTTGTAATGCGGTAGGGATTCAGAAGGTTTTTAATCTCCGGATTTAAAAAGGGCTTACATGCGGACGCCGGTGAAACGTCGATGTGTTTCAGAAACATGCTTCCCTCAACCGGTGATATTTCGAACAGACACGCTCCTTCTCCGGATGAAATCACATGCCGGCAGTCAGATGTAACCGGAATCTCATCCGATATTGAGCTTCCATCCGCATATAATTTTCGCACGTTGATGGTACCCGTGGAGGAGAATTCAACGGTGACATCTGCATGATCATTTAATGGGAGCATCAAAGGTTGAGTCTGATTCAGTTCAAATCCATTCGGTGGCGTATCACCGAGAATTGGAATCGTATCTTTCGTGATATGAATTTCCCTTGGGATATAACTAATACCGCTTCGTCCATCTGCTGGTATCTGTTCCCAAACATTGCTTAAAAACCGTCGCAGTTCAAACTCATTCACTTTATTGCCGTATAGATTATGACGGCTCAGTTTTGCCTTCAGATGACGGGATACCGGTTTGACGGCACTAAGCTCACTGTCCTGGATTATATCCACATGCTGGTAAAGACGTATACTCGCAGACTCACAATCGGTTTGTGCAAGATTAATGGAAATATAGCAATCGGCCGTTCGATTCGAGGGCAGGTGAATTGTGGTAATCCTTGAATCGGCAGGTATAATGGATCCATCCCTGTAAAAAGCCGTGCACATCTCCTCTCCGGTTTTTACATCCATCCATTTCGTAATACTGGTCGTTTCATAATATGTTTCTTTCGAGACAAGTTTTCGCTCATTGTTCAACAGCGTGACCACCAGACCATATTGCCTGTCTGCATCCCATGGATAAGACTTCGAAAAAGGAAGATCCAGATTCGAAACAATTTCGATAACGTTGGTTTGCGGATGGATACGAAAACAGGCTGTCTCGTTGTGTCCAATTCGATAAGCGAGAGCTGTTTTATAGTGGGACAGATAGTTGAATCGCTGTTTGGGAGATGGTGTACCGTTCAAATTGAGCCAAGAGAGTGAAAAAACAGCCAACCCCATCAATAACAATGAAACGACGAGTGGTTTTAGCGGTCTTCCTGAGTTCATGATTGATCTCCCTGCAGAATCAGATATTCATATTTCCCCATGTAAAAACAATCAAGAATACTGCGTATTTCCGTCATCTCAGGGGTCAAGACAAGTTGTAAAGAATTTACAGTTTTAAAGTTAAATATGACTGTTCCTGTTTCGGAATCCGAATCCATAGTGATAACAAGAAAATCGGTATTTCGGGAAAGATCATGGAAATTAAGCAAAGAAAAACCGAGTTCAGAGCAATACTCTGAAATAGCCGCCAAATGGTGAATATTCCCTGTGGTATTGAAGTTTTTCAATTGACGGGCAATCGTTTCAAGCACCGATTGATCATATTTTGCAGGCTCGTTTTGATCGAATCTTTCCAGACGCTGGTTAACCAAGGAAATCAAATAACCCTCCTGGTGAGGTAAAGCCAATTGCTCTAAAAGCTCTTCCTCGATATGAACCGGAGTGAATGCTGATCTGACCTCCCGCGAAATCCAAAGCGCTGCGAATTCTCCCATCTGAAAGCTTTCGGTGTAAACAAACTGAGCATTTGATCGAACACTGAAATGTACATCTGCCGGAATGCCTTGGTATCTATGAACAGCATACCCACATTTTTCAAGATCTGACTGTATCAATTTGATTGCCTCGGTTTCATGTTCCGTATTACGCATTTCTCCAGCTGTTGAAATCACCATATCGCAATCCAGAAGTGTAAGATCCTCCGCACCCCGAACCTGAAGCGCTAAAAGAGATTCCTTTTCGATCGATTCTCTCTGGAATACCTGATGGGCAAGCTGAAATAGGCTTCGTTTCGTTTCAAGATGTGTCACATCGAACTCAGCATACTCATTGCGCCGGCTTGTTCCGGAAATGAAACATGCTCTGGCATTCCAATATTCAAACAATTCAAGGCCTGTTTCGATTGTTCTGATTTCCGTGAGTGGATCTGGAATTTCGATGATCATCGGACGGGATGAACCTCTGCGGATTATATAAATACCCTGGTATCCAGAAACGGATTGTTCCATAATAATCCAATAGGTTCGATTGTTTTCTTCATCTCTGAAATCGATGAGTTGCAAACCTGTTTTCGTCAGAACAGGAACCATCTTTTCAAATTCAACGCTTCCGATATCCATTGACAGATTGTTTACAATTGGAGTGAGGACGCGCCTATCCAAAAGGGACAGTGTTTTTAACGATAAAGGATCATAGTCAGCACCATAAGCCAATCTCGTACTAAGTTGATTACTCAGCCAAGGTACCAAATTCCCTGATTTAACTGCCACCATTTGTGAGGATTGAAATTCATCAGTTTGGTTATGTCGATCCTGTTGAAACGAAGTTATCGCTGAATCAGATGTCAGAGGAAGAATAATCACGGCAGCGAGCACACCCAGAATGGCAGCTAGCAGAGATGTTTGAATCGTAACCCTCGCCACTTTCAAATAGTACCTTCCAGGCCACATTTCCATGGCGATAAGAGCTGGAAGTATATATGCAAAACCATAGAGATCGCTGGCTTGAAATCCAGGATATTCATGAAGTATCCAAAAACCCAGCAACATTTTTAACCCAAAACCGATACTGAACAGGAACAGGAGTTTCCTGGGACCTTCCATTGCAACATTTCTCATGAACCGTCGCTTCACTATCCAGCTACCGATAACTAAAATAAGTCCCGCTTCGATGAAAGTCGTCAAGATTTTTGTCGGCGTCAGCCAGGCAATACCAAGCAATGCAGGAATCAGCATACCATGATACGCCCAGCCATAGCGGTATTTATTGTGTGACGCCATGGCGGTGCCAACGAGAAGAATGAAGTAATACCGGGGGCTCTCTTCAAAATTAATGGCCATTTTACTGTACATCAATTCAAATGTGCTCACCGAAAAATTAGTATATGGAATAAGAATATATTGTGTTGCCAGATATGTCAGTCCAATAACGGATAAAGCAGGAAAAATATTGCGTCTGACGCCGTGGCGCCAAAAAATATTCGCCATTAGCGGTACAACGATAAGACCAGTGGAATGAAATTCGTTTTGGTAGTCCACTGCACCTGGAAATATTTGATCTATGATTCCACTGACCTGTGGCAGCAAAGGTCCTTCCAGAACACCCTTTATTAAAATACTCACACAAAACAAAGCAAAAAACGCATCCTGCCCGAAAAACCGGGTCCATAATCCAAAACGGGATAAGCCATCAGACAGGAGTCTAAGCGTTGCATATGTCAATAACGCTTCGATAATAATCACAATACCGCTCAGTGGTTTCACAATCAGAATCGGCGCAAGATATCCGGGAACTATCAATCCGCTGAAATTCCAGCCCAGAGTTTCGGTGAAGAACGTGGATATCGACAAACCGATAAAAACTGGTGGAATGACAGAGTTTGCCAGTCCATTATCCGGAAAAATGGGAATACCCTCCACGTGAGAAAAACCTCCTTATAAGAAAATGTGCAAAGGCAATGCCATTTGACCATTTAGTGTGGAGTTGCGAATCCACATGAACAACTCGATGGAACAAGTCTGTTATTATTGAATCGTATAAATTTTAGTTTCTTTTGATAA
>JAFGJC010000125.1 GCA_016929305.1 candidate division CSSED10-310 bacterium
ATATCCATAGAGTTTGGTATTCGTTCTTGCATTATCCAGTGATATAAATAGAACGTTTAACGGCAGCGGTTCCCCGGCAGGTTGTTTTTTAAAGGTAAATTTATCATAGGTTCCTGCCCAGACAAGAACACCGGCGAACACAAGCAACATCCACAACCATATGTAATCATACAATTTCGTTGTTATTGTTTTCACTCTATAAATCCTGGTTGATACCTCATTTAAATGATCGGATTTCTTTTAATTCATTGGAAATCGACAAACATCCGGTCATTGTTCTGGCATTTTAAGAATTGGTTCTAGTGGTGTCAAGTTCGGTAGTGTAACCGACTTTGATCAGAAGACACCATGTTCCTGCAGCCAAATTTGCGGATTTTCTGCAATCATTGATGGATTTTATGTACGTTTGCCTTTAAACTACTGCCGCATTTCACCAGTGCCTGATAAAGGAGATTCATGCACACAATGTCCGTCGACAGTAAAAGCCAATTAAAACGAGCGATACAAGGGTTTTTTTCATTGACCGTGTCGAAGGTTGTATTTCTTCTCGCCGGATACGTCGTCTATTTTTCCTTACCTCGCTTGTTTGGTTCCGCAGATTTATTTGGCGACTATATTGTCATTATTAACCTGCTGAATATCTTTAATATGGTGTTGATTACCGGTACGATCCAGGCGGTATCAAAATTTGTTTCTGAAGATGAAACACGGGACCGGGCTGTTCGCAAAGCAGCTTATAAGATTCAGGCTGTGATCGGCGGATGCGCATTTCTTCTGCTTTTCATTGGAGCGCCGTTTTATGCGAATACTTTTAATGATCCGTCACTCACCCCATATATCAGATTAAGCGCATTCATACCGGTATGTTATGCGTTTTATGCCGTTATGATCGGATCTTTGAATGGCAGAAGAGCCTATACACGTCAGGCGGCGTTGGATATTTCATTCGCGATGATTAAAACTACGGGAATTCTTGTGCTGGCCGGATTGGGATTTGGAGTTTTGGGAGCTCTTTCGGGCTTTATTGCAGCCGCCTTCATCATCGTGTTTATTGCTACGATACTCGTTGTCAAAACAGCACCATCCTGTGCCATGGATATCAAATTTCCCGTCAAACAGATCCTTGTCTTTGAACTTTATGTCATGATCTTCACATTTCTGAATAATCTGCTTCTGGCAACAGATATCCTGATGGTCAAATCCATTCTCAATGAAAAGTATCACCTGATATCCATCGGTTTGACGAACCTGGTTAACAGTTTTTTGTTCCCCGGACACCCCGTACCATCGAATCTGGAACTGGTACAAAAGATTCCTTCAATTTTATCGGGATATTATGGCGCAGTTCTGACATTTTCCAGGATACCTTATACGTTTGTTACTGCGATCAGTCTTGTCGCATTCCCAATGGTTTCAAAAGTCAGTTTTGAAAAGAATTTATCAAAAATGCAGGACTACATCCGTCAAACATTGCGTCTGACAGGACTAATTGTCGTTCCCATCGCTCTGGTTTTTGTTGCCTTTCCGTCCGAATTCCTCGGATTTGTCTACCCTTCGGATTACATAATGGGAAAGGAAGCGTTATGTATTCTGCCCATTGGTGAAATCATGCTTTCGATGATGTTTGTTTCCATTGCCATGATAACTGGCAGCGGATTTCCCAAAATTTCAGTCATGATTACCGCAATTACATTGTGCTGTGATGTTATACTCTGCTATTTACTGATACCTCGATATGCATTGGCAGGTGCCGCCCTAGCTTCCACGGTTGCCTGGACCGCCGGATTCATTATGACCAATGTCTGGTTGAAAGTCCGATTCAAGTCCAATATTCCCGCTATGACTGCCGTTCGATTGGTTGTTGCGGGAGGTGTTGCACTTTTGACTGCCGTATATGCACCAGGTTCTGGATTATTGAAAATTTTCGTTGGATTTTTCATCCTTATCGCTGTTTATGGCACGATACTGATAATCCTTAAAGAGATCGGTATTGCTGAGCTGACAATCTATACTCGTCAATTGTTTAAACGCAGGTAGTACGTTTTTTCCCTATGTAAATGATGAATCCCGCGGCCGCAGCGGCAGACGTTGTCGAAAGTGATAGTTCCATTCGTTTGAAAAAAGTCTGTAGAACCGGAATACGGTGTACAGCGGCAAAAGGGGTTATTATGCGAGCTCCCCGGAATTCAATGCAATCCATATCGTCAGGCATCAATTGTAATATGGCCGCACGTGAATCATACCGGGTATACACATCCATATCTGAATACTTTTTCGAAGTTTTCGTGGGTAATTTTAACCGTTTGATCATTCCTCTTAAACTGCGAGTATTATAAAATTCGAGAATTAAAATTCCTCCCGGTTTTGTGATACGGCAGAGCTCCATAATAGCTTCGCCAATCGACAGGATATGGGGTAGAACTTTAAAGGAAACAACCATGTCAAATGCGTTATCCTGAAAAGGCAATGTAAGAATATCGGCTTGAGCTACGGAGCATTTCCTGTTTTTGGCATGTTTCAGCATGCCATTGGAAAGATCGATTCCAAAAGACCCGTCAGCAAAGGAGCGGATTTTCTGCAGGACAAGACCGCTGCCGCAACCGGCTTCAAGTATCGAACCGCCGGTATAATGATCCCGGACAGCATGTGTTTCAATAGTATCGATGAGATCATGATAACCGCGGTCTCTGGTTTTGTCATAGGTTCTGGAAAAAGAATCGTAATATTTTTTATTGTCAATCATTGGTTGGGGTTCCGCGAATTCAGTAATCGAGCATACAGCGCGTCGTACCGCGCGGCCATGTCATCCAAGCGAAATTTTTGTTGAACCTTGGCGCGACATGCCGCGCCGGATTCCATTCGGAATGTGTGATCATCGATCAATCGCTTCAGAATTGTAACCCATTGTGCTTTGTCATCAAGCGATATATTGAACTGTGGCTGATCGTTTTGAAGTTCCGAAAGATGGGGAAGATCACTGGCAACAACCGGAATGCTGGCCGCCATAGATTCAAGCAATACCAGCGGAAAATCCATTTTCGCATAAAGAGATCGAACAGGGAAAATCACGATATCCGATGCATTGATCAGATCGGACATAACGCTCACTTCTCTCAAAAATCGCACACGGTTACCGAACCCCCCCAGCGATTGACGCACTCGCTCCTCAACAAATGTGTCGTTATCGGTCTTCATCCTGCAGGCGAAAACAATCACGATATCCGGAAATGATGGTAACAGCATCTTTGAAAGCTCCACAACATCGTTTTCAGCCTGTGAGAAAGCCCAGTCACCAGGATACAGCACGACACACTTATCCTGCAGGAAATATTTTTGCTTGAGTGCTGTTTTTTGATCCGCAGTTGGAAGCAGCGGGATCGGTATTCCCGGGGTGATCACATTGACCGGACGATTCACGATGTGTTGAATACGGTTACGGGAGGTTTCCGATACAGCGACAAGTTCATCGGCAAAAAAATATGATGCCGGTGGTTTCGACGTGAAATGAAAACTTGTTATGGTGTGCACCGTTTTGACATCATGGTGCTTTCGTCCGATATACCGGGCCATTGCAGATGTTTTTCGATTGGGTGTGAAAAAATAGTGATAGATCGATTCGGTGCGTTCAGATGACAGGAGGAATTTGATCAGACGTGCCTGATCGAATAATGCAGGCCGGAAATGCCGCTTGGATTTGTAGACCTGATAAGTGGTGATGCGATTGTTGAAGTTCAATCTTCCTC
>JAFGJC010000126.1 GCA_016929305.1 candidate division CSSED10-310 bacterium
GCAACACCAGTTGCTTCAGTTCGTAATGTAAATTCATTCCCAAGATGATTCAGTGTAATCTCTTCCAGTGCATCGATATCGTTTATCCCACATTCAACACCCTTTCGTAGTTTGATTTTCAGCAATTAATGGATTGCATTCAAAAAATGGATCGAGAAAGACCATTACGGTCAGGCAAGAGCGATAAGAAAATCGGTTTGGCGGGTATTCGGAGCACGTAGAAACGCCCTTTTTCCCGGGAGCGATGCGACAATAATCCCGAACATGGCCGTTATCATCATGAACGATGTCGGTTTATCGGTTTTACGTTTTTCCCAGCCGGTAAGTACCGTTTTTGATTCCTGCAGATGCCTTCTCATCGTTCGCTCCATAAGCCGGTATACCATGAGCGAAATTACAAGAATCATCCCGAGAGCATCAATACGATGTGGCTTTTTCAGAAATACATCATTGACAACAAGCGGGTCTTTGAGAAATGCGAAATCATTTTCCACGCCGTATTGCCCCTTGTAGGTCAATAATAGGCGCTTGCTGTCCATCCCCATTGTACCATCGGTAGGCACATTGGATAGTAAAACAAAACACCCGGCAAGTTGCTTTTCGCGTTCGACGGCATCGGCATTCAGTGTCAGCTCACAGGTTATCGCGTACCGCCGGGTGATTGGGGCGGGGCGATCTGCAGGCGGACGTCCCGGTTTGCGGACCTCAAATGAGCGGACGACGGCAGTGACACTGTGAAGATTGCCGGAAAGTTGCCGGGCCTTGAGCGCGGCTGCATTGGCGTCTGCTTCGCAATAAAACTGTGTCGGGAATTGTGATAATTGATCAGTGATTGACTGCGCGGATTGCGCAATGACCTTTTCCAGTTTCTTTTGGCGTCGCTTGTCATGTGAGCTGGAATACACAACCACTGCGCGGTATTTCTTCTTGTATAAGACCACCGAGGTTTCAAATGTTTTATAGGTGGCGCACGGCCTGCTGCTTTTCGTCGGTATCTGTGCAAGGCAGCCCAGATCGGTCCACCGATCGGCGTCTACCGCCTCTTTCACCACACGTTGACATTCAGAATATGTCGCCGGTAACCGGGAAATGATGAGGTTATCTCCCACCTCTTCGAGATTCTTTTCGGTCACCACCGCCGAATCTGCGGTATACACGAAGGCTCCCGGTCCCAATCCATGCCGGGCCATAAGCGCGCTGATATGAGAAAGCACTTTGTTGTTGGATGTCTTATCCGATGAGTTTCCATCAAGGGTACTGCTGAAAATCGGAACGCCGCAATCAACGCACAAGAGTTCCGTCATGAATTGTTTAAGCTGCGGCAGGTTATCCTTACTGTGTCCGTGAGTGATACGAGGTCCGTCGTCAAAATCTTCGCTCTCGCACCGGCGATAATCCCCCCAAACATTTGTCGATGTCGTGTCATAGCTGACGGCGGTAGTATCTAAAGAGAATGCATGAGCAGCGCGAACACCCAAAGCTGATACGATTTTTGATGGTCCGGCCTCAAAAATGGCATCAAGCGACCGCCCCAGATTTGTATCATGAAAATCGTCCGGACTGACGGCTGTCCCGAGCAGCAGTTCAATGTCCTGCCCGGACATAAAGTCCTTGAGCCGATACAGCGGCGTTCTGCCGGAAAGCGTATCCAGCACCATGGCCTGAACAATCAGGCCGGGCTGAAGTGCCATCTGACTTCCGACCATGTTGTTGACCAATTCAATTAACCCCAGGCGCCGGCAATATGCGGCAGCAATCGGCAGATGTCCATGAGTGAATATCTCGGCACCTTCGAGATCGTGCAACTCGGGCGGCAAAACGTTATCGATTTTCATTTCCGGCGTTCTCCTTCATTATGGCAAGATTGATAACGGTAATCTGTTTGACCAGTTCCTGCAGTCGTTTGTATTGGGCCAGACCGTTTTTCGCAGTGTCAACCATTGCCTTCGGCACGTATTTTTGCCGCTGGTGTCCGTCATCGTTTACCACAATACAGTAGTGCGGACCGTGACGCTGACCTTGGTGGCATTTACAGTCTTTACGGGAACAGGTGGAATACCGCTCGATCCATGATCCGTGAAGCAGTTGTGTCAGCTTTGGAATCTCGGCGAGCAGGTGAGAACGCTTCGCGATCAGCGCCTGGATGGATTTTGCTTGCATACAGTAAATATATCATATATATTATATGATATGCAACACTAAAAAAATGATAATTGTCCGAAAATTATGCAAAAAGGGGTGTTGAATGTGGGTTGTAACATATCTTCGCTTTTCAACAGCCAGAAACGATCGTATTTGAATAAGTCAACGATTGATATTTCCAGCGAATAGACATCTTCACCTCGACAAATATCCCCGATTTTCTCACCGTTTCTGCTCGTTGAAATGCATTTAATACCAGTTCTTCTGTATAGCGTTCTCCAGCCTACAGGGCGTCCCTTTTGTTTGAAATAATAGGAAAACTCACACTTCAGAGTGTATACTTTATTGAGAGCTAAAGTGTGCCCATTCCAGAAAAAGATGTGCCGACGGAAATAAAATGGAGTAGTATTCAATGGGTCAAAAAGTTGAACTGAACAAAGAGAATACGGCCGTTCTTCTTTACAATAAAAGGGAGTGCAAATGGGTAGACGGAACCATGTCTATTTCGACTATGTTCACGGCATACTATTACGGTAATTTTACCGGATATAACATCTATTTTAACAGGACGAGTAAATATTTCTTCTATAAAAAGGACTGCGTTCAATTTCTGAATAAAGTTGAAAATGTTTCTATCGAGAAACAGGACGTCTATGTTGATGGTGCAATAGTTAAAGCCTTTAAACTTGAGCTGTTTGAGCGAGAATATTACCGGGTTCATGTTGAAAATGGTACAATTTTCACTCGCAATGTTACTCTGAAAAGTAACAAACATAAAAACATCCTGAAATACTACACCTTGCTTGCCGATTATGCCGAAAGGATCGCCGAAGAGAAATGCCCATTATATTTCCTCTCACAAAACTACAAACGCATTACCCCATCAAATGATGTAGTGCTGTTTAACTATATAAAGGGAGCGTGTACTCCTGTTTTTGATAATGAGTTGCTGCTTGTTCCATTTGATTTTAATCAGAGCCAAATCAGAGCTATTGATGCAGCGTTGAAAAACAACATTTCCATTATTGAAGGTCCTCCGGGTACTGGCAAGACCCAGACGATTCTTAATCTGATTGCCAACATCATTTATCGTGGTAAGAACTGTGCTGTTGTTTCAAATAACAATACAGCCATCGATAATGTCTTCGAAAAACTGAGTGAAGAAAAACTCTCATTTGTGGCTGCAACTCTGGGTAGACAAATAAATGTTGAGCGTTTCTTTGAATCTGATCGGGATGAAGAACTGACACATTTTCTTGAGCGGAATGAAGAATCGATCAAGTCGAACACCAGTTTAAGAATTGCCGATTTTCAGAGACAGATGAAAAAGATTCAGGATATGGAAGTTGAAACATCCATTCTTGAATCTCAACTCATAGATCTCCAAAATGAACAACGACATTACGACAACATTGCTGATAATTCCCTGATTATCAATCAACAGTTATCTTCAACCGATTACATGCAGCTTATTACACGTCTCGAAACACCCAAGAAACTTTGGATCTTGGAACGATGGCTACTGGGAAGAAAATTCAAGGTAAAAATCGTAGCGCAGGATATCAACGTTCTTTTAAGTAATGCGGAAAAACTCTATTACCAGACCAAAATATATGCACTCACCAGTAAAATAGAATCCAACAGAAAATTCCTGGAAAAACACAACAAAGAGCAAGTTGCAAAAAAGCTTAAATCGTTATGTCGCATATTTCTTGAGAAGTGTATCAGGACTCACTATCAAAACCACAGTAAAAAAGAATTCAGTAAGGAATCATATAAGCGGGACTATGATAACTTTTTATTTCGCTACCCGGTTGTTTTAAGTACTTCACAATCCTTACTCAATAATGCTCCAAGGGGTTTTACCTTTGATTACCTCATCATGGATGAGGCCTCTCAGGGAGATTTGTTGAGCAGTATACTCGCCATGAGTTGTGCGAAAAACCTCGTAGTCGTAGGAGATTCACGACAGCTTCAACAGATCGATGAGGAACGACTTTTTCAAGAATCAGAGAAGTTATCAAAAGAATATGATATTCCGAAACCATATCGATACGAATCCAATTCAATCCTTAAATCGGTAAAAGATGCAGTACCAGGTGCACCAACTACTCTATTAAGGGAACACTATCGGTGCGCGTCGGACATAATCAACTTCTGTAACAGGATGTTTTATAATGGAGAGCTGGTTCCAATGACCAGCAATTCAGGGCGGCATATTGAAGTCATAAAAACAGTTCCCGGCAACCACGCCAGAAAGAATCCGAACGGAAGCGGATTATATAACCAGAGAGAAATTGATGAGATAGAGAATATCCTTCAAGCATCGGAATCAGACAGTATCGGCATTATTTCACCATTCCGTTATCAGGCAGACTGTATAACACGCAAATATGCTACTGATCGCATTGAAGCCGATACCATTCACAAATTTCAGGGCAGGCAGAAGGAGGAAGTCATTCTATCTTTTGTCGTGAATGCTCTGGATAAAGACCGGGGTAATGTCGAGAACAGACTGTATGATTTTGTCACCAATAAGGAACTGCTTAATGTGGCAATCTCAAGAGGTAGAAAAAAAGTAACCGCGATTGTAGCTGATAAAGTCTTCCGTTCATCCAATAATGCCATCAATGATTTTATTAAGTATGCCGAGTATCTCTATGGTTCTGATGTAACAAAAGAGTCTTCTGTAACATCGGTATTTGATCTGCTCTATTCTGAATATACCAACACGCTCCTATCGAAATACAAAGGGCGACCGAAGAAGCATAAAACGGAATTGCTGATGTGTGACATCATTCGGCAGGTTCTTGAGCATTATGGTTATATCGGATACTCAATGCATACCAGACTCGGGAAACTGGTTACCGTTCCGGATTCATTTACTGATGAAGAAAGAAGCTATATCCTGCATCCCTGGTCTCATGTGGATTTTCTTTTCTATAATAAGATATCGAAGGAAAAACTGTTTGTTCTTGAGGTTGATGGTATCAGGTATCACGAACAGGATAAGAAGCAGGCTGAACATGATGATATCAAGGACCGGGTGTTACAGGCCAACGACATTCCGATTTTCAGATTCAAGACTAATGAGTCGAATGAGATTGGGAGGTTGAGGGAGATTGTTAAAGATTTTACTCACTAAAATGTACACCTTAATGTACAATACATAGATAAATTATTATGACTTAAGTTCAATTTATAACTATGATATTAATGGTTTTAAGCTCATGAACACAAAATTAAAATGTAAACACACTGGATAGAGGGTGCTGTAGATTTTGGCATTTCGTACACTAATAACCAAGAAATTAACGACATGTTTTTCGTTCGCGAAAATTGGATCAACATTCAAAAAAGTATGGGTATCTCAGGTTATCAACACTGTGCGATTTGTTATCTTGAAAAATATGCCAGCGAAGGAAAGACCAGTTATCACTAGTGTCCGGTCATAACTCGAATAAATTCAATTGGATACAATTGTCAGTTGTTAACCCTTGTTCTTTGATATCGTGAAACGC
>JAFGJC010000127.1 GCA_016929305.1 candidate division CSSED10-310 bacterium
ACCATATATTAGCGCCATGGTAGTACATATCGATCGCGGAATATTCTTTGACTTCAACGGAGCTTGATCCATACACCTCCACAATGAATCTGTCGCCAAGATCCCTGTTGACTTTTCCATCCGCTTTTTCGGGATCAGCGAAATTCCTCATTTTTACATGGTAGTCAAGGAACGCGCCCGGTCTAAGTGGTTGAGCGAAATTCAAATATTTATCCACATGACCTTCATTCGGATAAAGTTCTGCATCAGCACCGGCCATCATCAGACAATGTGTGCCATGGAATGCATGATTCGCATCTGCAAGAACTCTTAAATGTCCAGAGGGGCCATAGCTTTCCCATTGCGAAAAATCGCCTGATTCAAAGGTTTCAAAGAATACCTGACCCGGTATACATGTGGGGGTAGTGGTTGGTGTCGCCGTTTCGGTTGGCGTTGCCGTTATATAGGGTGTCGGCGTTAAGCAGGGACCGATAATCAAACCGGGATCTACTATTCCCACGTCTTCCCAATCACCACGATAACTAAAATAAGTGACCTTTGAATCCGGCCATGGGCATTCCAGACGTGTTAATGTGTTGGTAGGCGCAGTCGGATCAACACGCAGCCGAAACGCCAGATGGATTTCATCATCGACCCTCAATTCATCGAAGTTCCAGACATATGTTGGCGGATCCCCCTCCAATGTTGGCGGAATATTCCACCATATGATATCGGTGTATATCGCTAAGCTGTCCGTACATGTCGTATCACCGAAAAATTCGCGCACCTCAATATTTTTACCCGCACGATCATTGGTAATGGCAGCGGCAATTTCCTGAAAAACGTCGATCAGGTCAGCTTCTGTAATTGCATACAAAAACTCACCTCTTTTCCAGTGTAATGGTGTTGGCGTATAGTTAACATAACGTGGAAGGAATGGTTGTGCCAATTCAGTCATCAAACCACCGTCAACGGCACCGCCCAGTCCGATCGTATACACAGTAATATCATTATGCTCTGAGTATCCGCCTTCCGGCCATGTATCGGATAACGCTGAACGGCGGGACATTTCTCTAGAATGTGAAATTCCATCTCCCCAAAACGGTGGCGGCGTGCCGGGCGCAGGTGTCCAATACCTGTTGGGCCGGCCGTCCGTGAGGACAACCATATAGCGATCACCTTTAACATCATAGTAAGGGGTTGCAGGGGTGGGAACTCCGGGAGTGATTTCCGGCGCTGGATGTGTTGGCATTGCCGCAAGAATACTCTTTCCGACCTGCATACCGGGACCCATGGCGGTCCAGCCGCCGACAGGCTCTTCCTCAAGATGATTATTCCACCAGAATAGCTTTGGATTTAAACCCTGGACGGGTGTAGGTGTCCGAACCGCAAACAATCCGGGAACGCCGTTTGGATAATTGTTGTCCCCATAAAATACCAAACCGCCATAATCCTGATACCCTATTGAGGGAGGGACATCCACAAGAAATTGATAAAATTTCCATGCCGCCCAAAGCGCGTCAACATATGGATGATCCTGAATTCCATGGTCATAGGGAGGATAGCAGTTCGGATCAGGCGCTGGTCCATAAGGGGGTTCAGCATTTTCGTTATAGCAACATTGCCCATTCCAGGTCATGGATCCGGATTTGTCGATGACACAAACGGCATCCAATGGATCACGGATAAATCCTGCCGATCCGTTGCCGTATAACGTGATATGGATCTCAATTTCCTGGCCAGGACAAATCTCCCCAGCGGTATCAAGTATTTTTTCAATGTCGATATGCGGAGGTTCCTGAGCGAATGTATTCCATGTAAAAACGACGCTCATGAACAATAAGACATGAAAAAATGTTATATGTACCTTGATTTGATGTCTTTTCATTTCGATCCTCCCGGACAGACTGAACCCAATATGATCAGTTATTTTATAAGGATCTTTGATTTTATTGTCAAGAATCAGCCCTTTAAATATAAAAACGTCAAGGAACAACAATCAATAATACCCAGTTTTCGTTTGACTACTTCACTGAGTATCACTAATTTATAAAAATAAATTTCATCAATCGCGGAGGTGTAAATTGGATCAGGACAAATCATTCATATCAGAGGGGCTTACGTTCGATGATGTTTTACTGGTTCCCAATCATTCGGAGGTGCTTCCGTCAGATGTAGATGTGTCAGTATCTCTTTTACCCAATCTTACATTGAATATCCCTGTTTTCTCTGCTGCCATGGATACGGTTACCGAATCACGATTAGCCATTGCTCTGGCTCAGGAAGGCGGTATCGGTATCATTCATCGAAATTTATCGCCCGAAAGACAGGCGGCGGAAGTTGACGAAGTTAAACGATCAGAAAGCGGAATGATAGTAAACCCGATCACTCTTGAACCTGACGAAAGCATTCAGAAAGCGCTTGATTTAATGCAACGATACCGGATTTCAGGTATTCCCATAACGGAAAGTAAAAAGCTTGTCGGTATTTTAACAAATCGTGATTTACGGTTTGAAACGAATTTAAAGCAACCGATACGTAATCTGATGACATCCGAAAATCTTGTTACTGCTCGTGAGGGCATCAGTCTGGAAACAGCAAAAAAAATCCTCCATGCACACCGAATCGAAAAACTTCCCGTTGTTGATGACAATAATGAAATACGAGGATTGATCACGGTAAAAGATATTAAGAAGCGTGAGAAGTATCCGCTGGCGTGTAAGGACGATTTTGGCCGTTTAAGAGTCGGTGCAGCCGTCGGACCCGGTCCGGATCTGCCTATGCGGATCGACTTGTTGAGAGCAGCCCATGTTGACATTATTGCCCTGGATACCGCGCATGGTCATTCCAAACGTGTTCTGGAAGCAACCAAGTGGATAAAAACAAATTTTCATGACCTCACTCTTATCGCTGGCAATGTGGCATCTCCTGAAGGTGCTGAAGCGCTTTATGAAGCGGGTGCGGATATCGTAAAAGTGGGGGTTGGTCCCGGTTCTATATGCACGACAAGAATTATAGCAGGCGTTGGTATGCCTCAACTGACAGCATTGCAGGAGGTTGCTGCAGTAGCTAAAAAATTCAAAAAGACATTTATCGCGGATGGGGGGATTCGGTATTCCGGTGATGTCACCAAAGCATTGGCCTCAGGCGCACAAGCCGTAATGCTTGGATCTCTGCTGGCCGGTACCGACGAATCTCCGGGAGAGATGATCATTTATCAGGGTCGCTCATTTAAAATTTATCGAGGTATGGGTTCGATCGGTGCCATGAAGGATGGATCTTCAGACCGTTACTTTCAGGAAAATGCCAGACCTGAAAAACTCGTTCCCGAAGGTATTGAAGGACGTGTCCCCTATAAAGGCACTCTTGCCGGAATGATTCACCAGCTCATCGGGGGACTCAAATCAGGAATGGGATACTGCGGATCCCGAACAATAACCGAATTACACAGTAAAGCGCGTTTCGTCCGCGTGACATCAGCAGGAATGCGCGAAAGCCATGTTCATGATGTTATCATCACAAAAGAAGCACCTAATTATCAACTGGATTAACACATGATTCTCCATTTTACAAAGTGGCACGGCTTGGGTAATGATTATATTTTTTTCGACGGCTTCGACCGTCTTCAGTTTTCCCTTCAGGACGCCCCCAGACTGGCGATTGAAATTTGTCGTCGACATCGCGGTGTCGGTGCAGATGGAATCGTTTTAGTCCTGCCCGATTCGACCTGTGAAGCATTAATGAAAATTTACAATGCGGATGGAACAGAGGCCGAAATTTGCGGAAATGCGCTACGATGTGTCGCTAAAATGCTGTGGAAGAAAAAATACACCCTGAAAAAACATTTCACCATTAACACGTTAGCTGGAATAATTCCCGTAAAACTGCTTCATGATCCCAATGGTAATCACCGAATAGATGTATCCATGGGAAAACCTCGATGGAAGGCTGATGAAATCCCTTTCACAGGTAAAAATGATCCCCGTCAGATGCTGCTCGACATTGATGAGATAACATTTGATGTCACATGCTTATCGGTCGGAAATCCCCATTGTATACTGTTTTGTTCAGATCCAATACCTTTTGATATGATCAACATCGGCACCCATATTCAATCACTAACATGTTTCCCCAACAGCGTGAACGTGGGATTCTGCAGAGTTCAAAATCGCCAAGAAATCAATCTAACCGTTTTTGAGCGGGGATCAGGACTCACTCAAGCTTGTGGATCAGGCGCTACCGCAGCATTTGCTGCATGCCGGCAACGAAATCTTGTCGAAAAGGAAGCAAAGATTCGAATGCCGGGAGGGAGTCTCGATTTTTATGAAGCTGCAGATGGTTCCATTCATATGATTGGCGAAGCAACTGAAGTGTTTTCCGGTAATTGGCTGTTTATTTAGTTGGATTTATATCGCCAGGATGATTCAGATGCCTGCTTCTCGAAATGTCCTCCAATAATGACCGGGCAATGACATTACCCGGATCAGCTTTCAGAATATCACGATATATGTCCTTGGCCATTCCGTAAGCTTCTTTTTCAAGATATATCGATGCCAAATTCAGCTTTAATTGAATATCTGAGCTATTAATTAAACTCGCTTCCAGGTAAAATTTTAACGCTTTGTCAACGTTACCCATTTGCTGATGACAATACCCTAAGTTCGCCAGCAATTGAAAAGAATTAGGATTCTTTCTGTAGGATTCCTCCAGATAAATACAAGCGGTGTAATAATCCCCCAGACTTATTAGTGTCATTCCCAAATTGATCGATGGTTCATATTCCATATCAGACAGTTCAACCGCCCGTTCGTATTGAGTTTTCGCCTCCTGATAATTACCCAACTCAAAATGAATATTTCCCAGATTATTCCATGGTTCCCAGTGATCGGGGTGCACTGCAATCGCCTTTCTGGCATATTCGACCGCAGTATCAAACCTTTTCATCCTCCGATAAACACTGCTCAAATTATTGTACACTTCATAAGCTTCCGGATTCATTTTCAAAGCCTTCAGAAACATTACTTCAGAAGTTTCAAGTTTTCCTAATTTTAAATATGCACTACCTAAAAGGATTAAATTATCAAAATTCAGATCATCAATATCGATATTCGACGTCACCATTGAAACGACATCTCTTGGCTTATCCAATTCGAGCAGTAAATTTCCCAGCTTGGTTATCGTATTGCTATCACCCGGCATACGATTATATGCAATCAGATAATGCTGTAATGCGTTTTGATAATTGCCTGACTGCTCATAGATTTCACCTAAGATCACATGTGAAAGTACTGTGTTGTCACTGTTGTTGGCAGCATATTCAAACAATACCGTACTGTTTCGCCACAGAAGGTTCTGGCGAAATGTGAGAATGGAGAAAAGCAGAAGAAGTGGTGTTGCTATTAAGATAGCTTTTCGTTGATCTATATTCCCCAGGAGGTTGCTGATACCCAGGGCGATAAATACCAGCGGCAAAACCATGTATCGGTCAGCAACTATTGAGTAGTGCTGGTAGCCGAAAGGCACAAAACTCAATACCGGCAAGAGTGAGACGACAACCAAAATATAATGTGTCAACAGAATTTTTCTTTTTTTCATTAACGCAAATAGGATGAACACAGCTGTCGGTAGAATCCACGTAAACGCCAAACTGTAACTTTTCAGCAAAACATCGGCCGATCTTGCATAATCAGGCGATAAATGCAGAGGGAATATAGTTTTTCTAATATAGAAAGACAAGGCATCGGCAGCAAGAAGAAACCTGAACAAAAAATTCCCGGAAACTTCTGCAATGGTAATCGGTTGTAAAAATTTGGTCAGAATCGCAACCGGTATGGACAACACAATCCAGGGAACAGATTTCGTCAGATATAGCTTCCATGTTTTTTTGAGGATCATACTGTCAATCAGAATCACTATCAATGGCAATGTTATTGCGCCAGGTTTTGACAATAGAGCCAGAATGAAAAAAATGTGCGAAAGCCAATATGTAAACGAAAAGAGAAATTCAGTATTCGGTAAATGGCGGTTTTCTGTTGACTTCTGATGATCCACTGAGTTTGAAAAATAAAGCATTAATGCCATTAAGGAAAAAAACGTGCAGAGTAGATCTTTCAAGCCTGAAGCCCATGCAACAGATTCGACTTGAAGTGGATGAACAGCAAAAAATAATGTTGCAAGAAACGCTGAAATCCTTTGATGAAATAATTTTTTACACAAAGAAAATACGAGCATTGCATTGACAGCATGTATCAACAGGTTAAGCAGATGGAAAAAGAACGGATCAATTCGCGATGTCATTGCTTTGGACATCCAGACAGCAAACGACCAGAAACTATAAGTGACAGGAATGAACATGCCGGCATATTGGCGCGTCCAAATGGCTTTGAAATCCGGTGATTCATGGGATATCAGCATCGGATTCGCATAAATATTGGCGGGATCATCCAGTAGAATGAATCGGTTGAATACAACGGTCAAGAAAACGCAAATCGTTAGCACGAATCCGCTTACGGCATAACCATCGAATTTCTTTGGCCGGATCATACGTCAAACCCACTCTACTGGTGTATCATGACAATCCAAGAAGAGTTAGCCATTGTTCCTTTACCGTTGCAACTGAAAAAGCTTTCAGCCTTTCTCTTTGACGTTCAATCACCGCTGCCCTTAAATCAAGATCATTTTTAACCCAATGCAGGAGTTCGGCAAGTTGTATCCAAGCTGACTTGTCGCGAAACCGAATCCCCGCATTACCCAGTGTATAAGGAACAGCTGCAGCATCATATGCGACTACTGGCACATCAAAAAGAAAACTCTCAATAATCGGCACGCAAAACCCCTCATGTTCACTCATGGAAACAAAAATATCAGCAGATGTGTAAAATGTTACCAATTCTTCGTCTGTAACCCTTCCAAGAATATAAGTATCAGCAACATTCAGATCTTTCGAAAGTTGTCTGAGTTGCCAATAGTAGTTTTCGAAACCGTCCCATTTACCGATTAAAAATAACCGAGAACGTTCGTGAATGAAGTGTTTATAATAGGCATATAGACGAATTAAGTCATGCTGGCATTTATTCGGTGTTAACCTCCCAACAAACAAAATATTGGTAAAATCGTCCAGAAACATTTTGGAAATTACAGGATTGCAGCCTGTTTCATATCTCGAAAAATCCAGTAAAATCGGAATAACACACGTGTTCTTGTATCCCATTGATTCAAGCTCTTGTCGATTATATTCTGAATCTGCAACACCGAGATCTGTTACGGATTTGAGTGATTTTAATGAGTTTCTTGCGATCATTGCCAGTCTTTGTAAATGAGGATATCCCTGAAGGAATTCTTCGGGAGTGATATTATGATAAACTAGAATTTTCTTTCCTTTTGACATGGCAAAAACATCACTCAGTACAGATGGTAATGCATAGTGATAAATAATTACCGAATCATGTGAATCGAAAGAATTGAATAATCGGTAATCCTCCGTTTCCATCACCAGTTCGGAATCGCAATCGATGGAAAAAATTTTGGAGTCAAATCCCTGTGAAGCAAAGAAATGCTTTAGATTCAGAGCATCTCTTCCGATAGCATCGCCATAATGTAATGTTGGTAACAATTGGTAAATTTTCATTGCCGAAGTTCTTCCAAGAGTTGCGAAATCCTGCTTTGAAAATCTATTTTTCGATAAGCATCAAGACGTCGGCGCTGACCGTTTAGAATGTTTTTTCTGAATGACAGATCACGATCAAGCAATCCGGCAATTTCTGCAATCAACAGCGGATTTTTATCTGTTATTAAAATACCTGCACCATCCAATGTTCCAGGAATCGCAGAAGCGGCATAAGCAATAATGGGAACATCGAAATGCATTGCTTCCAGGAGAGGTACACAAAATCCCTCATGCTCACTCATACAAACAAAAACATCCGCCATTCGATAGAGGGCAACGAGTTCGGAATCACTCACCAGACCCGTTAGAACGACATCAGGTATTTTCAATTCATTGATGAGGGAAGAGAGAGCGCCCACATAGCTGGAATTATTTCTTGCCTCGCCAGCCAGTATCAATCTCGATTGTGGATTTACGTATTTTTTGTATACCGCAAACGCTTTGATAATATCTTCCTGACATTTATTCGGCGATAACCTTCCAGTAAACAGCCACGTTTTCAGAGGAGATTCATATTGCCTGGCAAAGATTTTTGAGGCTTCAATATTCAATTTTGAGAAATCGATTATGATCGGCAGTTCTCTAACATTCTGATACCCGAAATCCCGGAGTATTTCTGCATTGAAGGACGAATCAGCCCAGGCAACCTCAACTCTGTCTTTAAGCATGACCAATTGCTTGACGCCATCTGCTACAGCTTCCACCAGATGAGGATTAACACCGAAAAACCAATACGGTGGCGTAATGTTATGAAAAATCAGGATAATTCTGTCTGGAATATCCAAGAGGTATTCGTTGATTTCTGAGCCGACCGAGAAATGATAAACCAAAATATTATCTTTTGAGCTGACATATCGATACTTTTGCCAGTAATACGCTTTATTTAGCAGATAAGGATGAATAACTCCTGAATATATATCAGACGTATGCCCTTGAGCTTTGAAATATTTCTGTAATGCAAGCGTATCGTCTCCAATGGCATCGCCATAGGAGAAATTTGGCAGCATCTGATGGATAATCACTCCAGATCACCTTTGTCACGAACCAAGGGCGTTTCAATCGATGTCGGTGTTTCGAAAGGCAATTGTGTTGGTTGATGTTCTGGAGGAATGGTATTTTCAGAAACAGTTGGTGATGGTTGCGATACTTCCCGGGGAGGCGGTTCTGCATACGGCCGTGTATAGATGATTCCGCTGATCTGCCAATCCGATGCTTCCCAGGATGCTGAAGGATCCTTTTTTGTTGCATAAAGCAGCAACGATATGAGTGCTTTTCGGTCATTCGACACCCATTTTTCTGAGGAGATATAGTAAGTGTAGTTTGTTTCCCCCGACTTTGTTTCCACTAAATTCCATGGATCACTATGTGTCTCTTGTTGGTAATCCGAGCTCACATTCATAAATCCTTGGTTTGTGAAGTAATCATTGAAGAAATCTGAAATTCGTGTGCTAAACGGAGACATCTCCAATTCGAATTGTCTGTGATTTGCAGTCCAAGGATCAGGTGCTGGCCCTTTTTTTTCAGTAACTTCCGGAGGTAGTGGGAGTGAAATCTTCGCTGCTGCCCGATAATTTTCCGGAAAATGGATCATCGCCCATAAAATGACATTTAGTGATAGCAGTGCAACCGCCACAATTGCTGCCGCTTTGAGTAATTTTTTATCGAAAGTCGGTGACGGTTTGGACGTTTTCGATTGATGACCGAGCCATGAGCCTAAATACCATATGGCTATACTACCCGACAATATCAATAATGCCATCCTTTCCATAAGCCATGAAAAATCATATCCATACCGTAATCCCTGACTTACAAAGGGATAGAGGACATTACCAACTCCGGCAAGTATGTAAAGCGAATGATTGCGATCAGGGAGTAGTCGTCCCTGGAAAAGACCTCCAGCAAGACTCGCAGCTAATCCTGCTGCTAACAAAGCTATAATATTTATATAGGGAATCTGAGACCCTGATTCCAGCGCCATAGATATCAACGGAATAAACAATCCATAAACAATCTGTGAGACAACCACCGCCAGTATGGATATACCCAGATCCTTTACCCATTTTTTTTCAAGCATTTCAACTCGCATTGTTTTCTCCACATTCCTACAGTTCAAGCAATCGTCTATATTTCGAAACAATAACATTCCATGAATACTCTTTGACATAGTATTCATGCCCATTCCGGCCTATTACATCTCCCAGCTCCGGACGATCCGCGAGGAGCGACACACAGTAGACAAATTCATCAAACCCTTTATAAGGAAGCCCTCCTCCTGACCTCTCACACTGCCCCTCGAGCACTTCACAAGAGCGATTCACGATAACGGGCCTTTGCGCGCGCCAAGCTTCCAAAACAACCATCGAAAGGCTTTCATACAAACTCGGCATGATCAACGCAGATGCATTCAAAATGGCAGCCATTTTCGTTGATTCCGATACAAATCCTAGGTGGTGTATGTTGGGATGGTCTGGAATCGTAATTACCGGTTTGCCGATCAACAAAAGGTGGATATCCTGACGTTCTTCTTTGCACAGTCTAATAAAGTACCGGAACAAGTGATCGCATCCTTTATTCTTATCGATCCTTCCAACATAAATAATATAGGGTTTATGTTTATGGAATACCTCCAATGTGTCTTGTTTCTCAGGTAATGGTTCCTCGATTAATCCGACACCTACCACGTCGCCGGGAACATCATAGTTTTCAGAAACAGTTTGAATAAGTTGACGTTCTTCGGGCGAGTTGTAAATAATTGCTTTGGGAAGTTTGAAAATTGACGAGAAAATTTTCATATGAATTGCGGGATCGTGTTCAGCTGTAGGTACAAGGTAAGATTTATCGGGAAACATACGAAGCACCTCAATAGTTGTCCAATAGCGATAACTAAACAATATCCATGCATCGATATCGCTTCTTTTAGATACCGCTTTAAGCAGTTTAGGACTAAAAGGACCGTTTTCACGTATCCATAACTCTTCCAATTCCGATGTACCATGACCATGAAATACAAGATTCTGCACATCGAAAAACCGGTGCATATTGCGTGTTCTTTTCACAGGATAGCGGTGTACCGGCAGCCCGTTAATGATTTCAGTGCCTGCCCGATATTCATTTTTCCAAGATACATAATCTTTGGCACATGTGGTAAAAATCTCAACAGAATAAAATCGCGTAAGCTGTTCGGCGATAAGTCTGCAATGTAATTCAGCGCCGCCGGCTATATCCGTTCCATATCGCTGAATTACACATCCAAGTTTCACTTTAGCTAACGTCCAAAGTGAGCAGATATTCGTATTTGCTCATGATCGTCGACCAGTTGTATTCCTTTTGGTAATATGCATTCCCTTGATTCCCCAGTAAGTCAGAAATATCAGACCGGTGTAACATCAGAGACAGGGCCTCAAAAAATTCGTCAAAATTCCGATAGTATAGTCCGCCATTAGATCGTCGGCATTGTCCCCTTAAAACCTCGCATTTTCCGTTACATAGTACTGCTTTAGACTCGCGCCAAGCTTCCAGAAGCACCATTGAAAGACTTTCATATGGACTCGGCATGATCAAAGCTAATGCACTTTTTAGAAGTGCCTGCTTGTCTGTTTCTGAAAGAATGCCCAAAATACGAATTCTGGAATGATCAGGCACATTGATTTCCTGCTTTCCTACAAACACCAGCAGAGGTAAATTCCGTAGTATTTCGAAACATCGAAGATAATATTCGATCAAAGTGCTGCAGCCCTTTGAATCCTCTATTCGACCGAGATATAGGAAATATGGTTCAGTTATATCATGTTTTGTTAACACATCATCGATAGCTGTATCAAGAATATCAGGCAATCCAACCCCTACGACAATCCCTGGCACCTTTGCATTGCCACTTACATGCCTAATCAAATCACATTCCTCCACTGAATTGAAGGCTATTGCAGCAGGGCGGTTGAATGTTTCTCTGTGAATATCCAGATACAATGTCCGATCGTGTTCAGCGGTAGGAACAAGTATGGATTTATGACCAACGGCTTGTAATCCCATATATGTGTTCCAATATCGATATGAAAAGAATATGAACCGGTCAATGTCAGTTCTTTCTTTTAGAAAACTAATGAGTTTGGGCGTGAAGGGTCCATGTGATTCCAGATAGACCATCTGTTCCGAGTGGGAAGAATAGTCATGCAAAACTCGAAAAGCGAGCAGGTCGAACGATTCATTCCTGAAGCGCTCCACCGGAAACCGGTATATTCTTAAACCGTTCTCCTCTGCCATCCCTTCAGGATAAACGTTTTTCCATGTAAGGTAATTATCAGCGCATGTTGTTGCCACTTCCACATTATGATGCTCAGCAAGTCTTTCTGCGATCAGACGGCAATGGAATTCCGCACCACCTATTATCCTTTCGCCAAAACGCTGAACTACACAAAGAATATTCATTGAACATTGCTGTCGGCTGATTCACCATCACTCTGAAACTTTACCATTTTTTCAAGCGTTCTGATTCTTTGTTCAAAAAATTCTTTTTCTCGTTCCAATCGATCAGTGCGATGTTTAAGTGATGTATGATTGATCTGCAAACGGGTTAATTCTCTGACGAGATTATGAAGTAGATGAGCAAAATAAAGATTAATTTGAGCCTGTCTTCCGAAAATATGATCTGTATATAGTCGAACAAAAGGCCTGACCATTCGTTTCGTTAATTTTATCAGTCCTGCTTTTATTCCGGTTCGGTGCGATGTTATGAGATAACTTGGACTGATATTCCAACTGTGATCCGGCGATCGTAAACGTTCCAGCAGCGCTGAATCAATTTCGGCTTCTTCGGCAAACTGCATGATTTTCGAATCCGCAAGTTCCTCTATCGATTCCTCTGTATAGATGCCGGCTTTCTGTTTTTCTGCAATCGCAGCCCTTATCTTCTGCATGATTTCTTCAACATTAATATCTGCACCTATTTCGAAGTTCATCCAATCCTTATTCATGGCTATCCTCCAAGCTAAACTCTCTGTTGCATGATGTTAATTCAAATTCAAACAAAAGTGAAGTCACCTGAAAATAATGTCAACTAGAAATTGACAGGAAACACTTCTCAGGAATTATATCAATGGGATTGAATTGGATAAGCTGGAATGTTAATGTTGCCTGTGATGAAACGAGTAAATGACATAAACAACCTAAAAGTGCACAGAATTTCATGGTTAATGGGAACGGTTTCCGGAATCGTTGTTGCCCTTGCAATACTAATGTCTTTCTATGCCGTTAAAGCATTCGACAGCACCAAAGAAGCTGATGAATCCCTGAAACTTCTGGCATATTCAATGGATATGATTCAGTCTTACAGCTATAAGCCTATCGATGAAAAAGATCTTGTTTACTCCGGAATTCAGGGTATGTTAAGAACACTGGATCCATATTCACAATTCCTTGATGAAGATACGTTTCGATATATGCAGGAACAGCAAGCAGGCAGTTTCTATGGCATCGGAATCTCTTTCGATATTCGGAATGGACAACTCATCGTCGTTGCTCCGATTGAGGATTCACCGTCGTGGAAACTGGGAATAAAACCTGGCGACGTGATTGTCGAAATTGAGGGGCAATCGACGGCGGGAATCACAACTTCAGAAGTGTTAAATCGATTGCGTGGTGAAAAAGGCTCAACCGTTAACATCAAAATCAAGCGTCTTGGTGTATCGGAGCCAATTCCTTTTACTATCACCCGAGACAAGATTGCATTGAACAGTGTCAGAGATGGATTTTTGTTAGAAGGTGACACCGGTTACGTGCGTATAACCGAGTTTTCGTCTACAACAGGTGAATCACTTAATAATATGCTCGATGATCTCAAGAAAAAGCATATGAAACGATTGATACTTGATCTCAGGTTCAATGGAGGTGGTCTTTTATCTGCAGCTGAAGAAGTGTCCGCATTATTCCTGCATAAAGGGGATCTTATTGTTTCGACGCGAGGCCGGCGTCCGGAATCAAAGATGGAAATTAAAACGAAAAAGGAAGGTCCATATTCCGATCTGCCAATAATTATCATCGTTAACGAAGGAAGCGCGAGCTCATCGGAAATTGTAGCCGGTGCCATTCAGGATCATGACAGAGGTCTTATCGTCGGTACACCAACGCACGGCAAGGGACTCGTCGGAAGTCAATATACGACAAAACTCAGCACTGCTGTGCAAATTACAACCGCACAATACTTCACTCCATCCGGCAGGTTTATTCAAAAACCCTACAATATCCCGCATCGATCCTCAGAATCCGTCAAGTCAAGCCTGATGACGGAACATACCGATGTTCCGTTTCTAACTGATTCAGGCAGAGAAGTACTCAGTGAGGGGGGCATCACGCCCGACGTAATTGTTGAAGAACCTGTGATCAGTGAAAACCTTTTGCGTCTGGAATCAATGAGTAAATTTTTTGATTTTGCCGTCAATGAAGGAAATAAATACAAACCGATTACAGAGGACTTCGTTGTCACCACTGAGATTTACAATCAGTTTATTGAATATCTGAAAAAATCGGAAATCGATATTGACTTTGAAACATTGGAACAAGATAAAGAATATATTGAAAATGCGATCAAGCGGGAGTTGTTTTCTGTGTATATCAGCTCTGAAGCTGGCGAAAAAATCAAGGTCAATCACCTGCAAACCGTTCAACGGTCGCTTGAACTTTTCGATTCGATGAATACGTATCTGAAGCCGTCAGAATTAGCAAAACACGGCGAATCGGATAAATCCTAAATCTATCATCATCATTCTGAATATTCGTTGCACACGCTAAACGGATTGATTATCTTTGCATTACTCATTTCATTTTTGGTCTGTATTTTATATTTGAAAGTTGTCGTATCTTGAGATATTTGCTGCCGCACTGTCCCGGAAATCTACTCCTATTGAGTCCATCCCTTCTTTTTTTCACCAATCTGGAAAACATAGTAAAGAATAGGTAGAACACAGTATTCAGGAAGGCAAATGGAAAAGAGTTGCGTCTCATCATCAGGGATTCAAGGAAACCAAAGACTGTTAGCATGACAAAGCCATAAATCCCCACTTTTTCCTTCAGAATAATGCGATGGCACACACGACAGCAGCGATTGCTCCGATAGCTGATACTAAAAAGCTAATTCACATCTTAAATTCAATTGGAGGATGCTCTGGATAACGGCAGCCATGAGCGACAACAATGTAACTAACGAATTGACAATTATTAGCATAATCAAATATGCAGTCAGACATCCGTGCCGTCAACTTCCCTCACTTCTTCACTCTTCTTCTTGGGTTGTTGTTCGTTAGACTGAGAGACATCTCGACTTGTTTCTCTGACCGACTGACCACTCAGCAAAGCTTTCAAAATCCAGCGCGATGCATAGACAAACCAGATAAATGCCGGAATGATCATCGATCCGGCCTGGTCCATAATACCAAACGATATTTTCAACGCGTTAAATTTATATTTCCATATACTGTATTGCTGTTGTTGCAGATCAGTCATCTCAACTGTTTGTGCCGGGAAATAATTATTATCTTCCTGATATTTAAAGTAGCTGTAATTCAGACTTAAGTAGATATGGATAATATGACCTAAAGACAAAAATAAAAACCCGATGACAAGAAATGTGATCAATCGTTTCCAGCTCAAGAACGGTGAAGCGAGTAGAAGTGCCAAAAATGGAATGATGTTGTAATGTGCGGTATTGAATGAGACATTGGCGGTAACAGGTTCATTTTTTTTAGGCATCAAGGGACCCGTGCGATATGGCCAGCATCGAACGGCAAAATCACCTGTTTCGGGATTAAAATAGTACAAAATGCCGTTATCCTTTTGGGGCCAATATTTCTCAGCTTTCACAAGTGGAATGCGATAGCGCAGATTTTTCAACGTATCAAGATAGAAGAATTCTTGATTGGTCTCATCAAAACGATAGTGAATAACAGGGAGTGATCGGTTTGCTATTCCTGTGGAAACCGTTTTCAGGAGTCTGTTATAAGGGGATCGAATACCCATCCAGCAGAAGAAAGCAATACCCGTAAAGATGAAGAACTTAAGAAAGAAGAGACCATAACCTTTGCCTTTCGGTGACCAGAACCTTCTCCACAAACTGTTTGACGTCATATACCTGGCCATTAACTCGCTGATTCATCAGGAGTTTGGTCGGTACCGGGTGGAATCTCTTTTGGCGGTGCCTGAACCATTTTTTCTTTCCAGAAAATCCAAAAAGCAATAACAAAAATAATGAATATCCCTTGCCAGAGATATTCATGGGCCATTTCGAATTGTTTTCGCCACTTTAAACCGATTATTCCTAAAGCCGCCATCCGGATTGTGTTGATGGCATACAATCCTGTAATTCCCACTATTAAACCCATGATTTTTTCTTTTATTTTAGACGGATAGGCGATGACTGCAGCGGTATAAATCATCATGCCAAAAATTCCGGCACATGCCAGTATGATTTTAAAACCGAATTTTTCACTGTCGGATATGATTTGAACATTTGGGCCGATTGTTTTTGCGGTCAACCCAAAAATTTTCAGAACAAGAGCAACGGATTTGGCCATGAAAACAGGGATATGTTCATTGATAAACTCTGACGTTCTTGGAATTTTGATTAAAATTGTGAAAAAGAGCCAGAAATAGGCGAATAAAAGATAAAATTTTATCAGGACGGCATTTTTTTTCAGGAACTCAACGAGTCGTATCAATCTTATCAATCCTCCTGAACAACTTCAGTTTTCAGCGAAAGAAACGCAGGCTATCATAAATAATATACGATATGTCCTTTCGTCAAGCTTATATCAGCGAAAAGATCATCAGCATCACATAAAATTAACGGATAAACCTCATCAATTCGTCATTCGGGGTGGTTGTCCGGTATTTTCAACAACGGATAACCATTCCAACCCATCCGGGTCCAGTGTTTTACGTTTGGAAATTGTCAGAGACATCGGTAAATGAACAAAATGATTATTCCATGTTCCGATAAGCATTGCAGTCCGCCCGGAAAATGCTGCATGGACAGCGTGTTGGGCCAGTTCAGAGCAGAACACACTATCTTCGGCATTTGCTGTTGTGGAACGAATCAGATAGCTCGGATCAAAATATTTGAGTGTTACATCTCGGGAAAGCTTTTTGAAATGCTCGTTAATCTCATCCTTCAGAAAAATACCGATATCCACTAACCGAACATTACCGGAGGCATCTGTTTCCCGCGTATTATTTTTATTAGCCATCAAATCCTCTCCTGCACCTTCGGCAGCGACGATAAGTGCGTGGTGCCGCTGCTCAAGCCGTGTCTCCAACCATTTAAAAAATCCATTATTCCCGTCAAGTTCGAATTTTACTTCAGGCACCAAAACGCAGTTAACATCACCGCTGGCCAGCGAAGCCCTGGCGGCAATGAAGCCGGAGCGGCGTCCCATCAGTTTGACGAGTCCTATTCCATAAGGAGCACCCCGTGCTTCAGCATGTGCAGCATCAATAATCTCTTTAGCTTTTGCAACCGCCGACGAAAAACCAAAACTCCGATCAATAAAAGCGATATCATTATCGATCGTTTTCGGAATGCCGACGACAGAAATATTCAAATTTCTTTTTCTGCTTTCCTCAGCGATTTCAATCGCACCTCTTATTGTTCCATCACCACCCAAGGTAAACAGCATGTTGATCGACCGACGTTGGAGAAAATCAACCATCTCGACAACACTTTGAGGTCCTCGTGATGAACCCAGAAATGTTCCTCCTCTGGTGTGGATATCCACCACCAATTCCGGCGTTAATGGAATAGCTGTGCCCCCATAATGCAAAGTCATTCCACGGTATCCATACCGCACTCCGAGTATATCCCGTACCCCATAACGATAATGCAGAGTCATAACGAGGGCTCTGATGACATCATTAAGACCCGGACATAAACCTCCACATGTCACGATAGCCGCTCTGACAGTTGCGGGATCAAAAAATATTTTTTCCCGTGGACCAGCTGCCTCAAAAGTGTCCGGTTCTTTACCGGATTCATGATATTGATGCCAATTCGAAAAATTGGCATCAACAACGATTCTCTTGCTGTCTTCAATGAAATTTGCAATGCCGTCACCATTGAGAAGCGATAAGCCTAGAGGTGACAAAACAGTTGCATCGCCTAATTTCTCGATTGCATATTTCAATGATACCTCCTTATCCAATTTACAACCCGTATTGTGATTCATCCATTCATTTACTTCAAGACATAAAATGACCTTCCTCTTTTTTTCTACCTGCACATTCGTTAAGATGAACCAGACAGCATGAAGGAACCAGTTGAATGAGAACTACAAAAGTTATACTACCAGATCGGAAAGCGGCTATCTCAGGAAAACTAATTACCCGCCTGCTTGATCACCCTAATTTGGCATTCCATTTTCAGCCAGAAGATTCGGTGGATGCAGATGTTGTCGTAGTTCCCTTTCGCGGAAGAAATCATATTGAACCATCCGTATATTCGTTTCTGGCTGAAATGACCAAAGAATTACCGATTATCGGATTGGAATCTAATGAACCAGAAAAAAGAGACTGGCCGGTAATTACGATGGATCTTCAGATTGCCTCAGGAACACCTCAGCATTTAATTCAATATGCGATCATCAGGTTGTCGGAAAGCAACCGCAGGAAAGTTGAATTCAAAAGCCTCAACAAAATTCTGCAACGGCGTCTTGAGGAAATGGATTCACTGGTTGAGCTTGGAATCGAATTCACTGGAACCCTTTTACATCACGAATTAAATTCTTTGATCATAAAGAAAAGTATTCAGTTCGTACCTTCAGAAATGGCGGTGCTTTTCATCGTCAAAGAAGAAAAATTATTAGCAACACTGGCAGCACATCACGGGTTCTCCTCTTTTGAATATCCCTTAGCACCAGCAAGACGAATCTCAAACTCATTTATTAAAAGTTTAAAAGAACTTAGAGTTCCTATTCAAGATATTAATCCGTTCAGTCAACATGCGTTGATCCGTGATGAAGCGATCCAGTTTAATCGAACAGTTTCATCTCTGATCATTGCGCCTATAGTTTCTAAAAATCGCTTGATCGGTTATCTGGAAATGACGAACCGGACAGGGTTACCCCGGTTTTCAGATAATGATATCAAGCGGCTGGAGATTTTAACTGATTTTGCAGCTGTTGCTTACGAAAATGCATATCTATATGAAAAGACTGAAATACTTGCTCAGATTGACGATTTGACACATGTCCAGAACTTCGAATATGGAAAAAACTATCTTCAGAAGTTAATTCAAGCTAATGAGCCGTTCAGCATACTCTTTTTAGATCTTGATGGATTTAAAAAAATCAACAAACTTTATGGACATCTGAAAGGTAATGAAGCACTCCATTTCGTATCAGATATTATTCGAAGTCAGCTTGACGCATCTGATATGGCTTGCCGCTTTGGCGGAGATGAATTCATGATTATGCTACCGGGTTCGCGTCTTGAAAAAGCACAGGATTTTTCAAAAAAACTGATTGATGCCATCGAAAGCGCACACTTTATCCCGGGGCATATATTATCAGGGAGCATTGGAATTGCCACTTTCCCTGAGGATGGAATTACCATCCGCGAATTAATTCATGCCGCCGATAAAGCAATGTATCATGCCAAAGCAAAAGGATCCGGACATGTTACCGTTTACCGGAAAATGAATGTTAATGATGGAGACGTTTGATGACAAACTTTGAGAAGCTATTGGGATTATTAGTGCTGTTGAGTGGATTGCTGTCAATATATGGGTGTTCAAGGACAATTGTGTTACTATCGCCTGCTGATCATTACAACCTCGGAAATCGGTTTTTGGAAAAGGAGGACTATGCTAAGGCACAGGAACATTTTCAATTGATCCGTGACAGTTATCCCACAAGTGAATATGCAACGATGAGTCAATTTAAACTAGCGCAAACGCAATTTGCCCGTAAACACTATTTGGAGGCGGCTGTTGATTTTGAATTATTTGTGGAATTCCATCCGGCACATAAACTTGCTCCCGAAGCTTATTTTTTTCTTGCTCTAAGTAAATTTAAAAGTATGTTGACTCCCGACAGAGACACGACGATCGCCAAAGAGGCTTTAATCGCATATAAAAAATTCTTATCCATTTTTCCTGACCATCCGAGAGCACAGGAAGCTCAAAAATATCTGATATCCGTACAAGATCATCTGTTAACGCATGAATTGGAAGTCGGTATGATGTATTACCGAAGAAAGGAATATGACGCTTCATTCAATCGACTCAAACCAGTTTCCGAAAATGCTCATGATCCGGAATTGAAAGCGCAGGCAATGTATTATGTCGGTCTTTGTTTAAAACACAAGAAAGATAATGTTGAGGCGGCGAAAGCATTCGAGTCATTAGTCAGCGAATTACCGGACTCAAAATGGACAGAAAAAGCAATCAGCAAAATAAAGCATTTAAAAAAGAAGTAATCTCCCGATCACATAGAGACCGTTTGAATATTTTAGATATAATCATTTTTCTATTTTTTCAATTGTTTGATAATGGCATCTGTTTCGCGCGCGATGACCAGTTCCTCATCTGCCTTAATTACTAATACGGCAACAGGTCCAGTGGATATGAGTTTTTCTTTATTGGCATCATTGATCTGTTTATCCACTTTTACACCCAGATATTCAAGATCTTCGACACACCTGAATCGTATGTTGAAATCATTTTCACCGATACCGCCTGTAAATACAATAACGTCGATACCACCCAATGCTGCAGCATAAGCACCGATATATTTTTTTACACGATATGCGTACATATTTCTTGCTAACGTGGCGAACTCATGACCATTCTCTTCCGCAATTTCCAAATCGCGCATATCACATGAGCCCATTTGCGCTATGCCAAATACTCCGGAATGCTTATTCATAAGATTGTTTATGCCTTCAAGTGTCAATGCTTCTTTTTCGATAAGATACGGTATGATTGCCGGATCAAGATCGCCACAGCGTGTACCCATGATCAAACCTTCCAAGGGTGTAAATCCCATGGTAGTATCCATGGATTTACCATCTTTGATAGCCGTAATCGATGCGCCGTTTCCCAGATGACAGGTAATGATTTTTAGATCCTTAAGTGGTTGCTTTAAATATTTTGCCGCTTCCGATGCCGCATACTTGTGTGATGTGCCATGAAAGCCATATCTCCTGATCTTATGCCTCTGGTAGATAACATAAGGAAGTCCATACAGAAAAACATCCGGTTTCATTGTCTGGTGAAATGCCGTGTCGAACACTCCCACCTGTGGAACACCGGGCAGCAATTCCTGACAAGCTTTAATTCCCATAATATTGGGCGGATTGTGAAGGGGAGCGAGTTCAATGCATTCCTGCAGTGCTTGCATTACCTTGCCAGTAATTAACTTCGAACCGCTGAAATACTCCCCGCCATGAACAACTCTATGACCTACAGCACGTATTTCCTCAATGGTTGTTAAAACATCAAAATCAGGATCAACGATAATTTTTAAAATCTGAGCGATAGCGCTATGATGATCCAGCATTTCTCTGGTTTCTTTATAATCCTTTATCTTATTTGTTTTTACTTTCAGAACAGCTAGTGTCGTTCCAATTTTTTCCGCAATACCTTTACAGAGTACTGACTCATCCTTCATATCAAAAACCTGGAACTTTACCGAAGAACTGCCGCAATTAATGATCAAGATCTTCATGGTGCTTCTCCAATTTCTGAAGTATTATAATTTTGTATACCACGACCTGATTTTTTGCCCAAGGTATTTCTCTGGACTAACTGTTTCAACTTAGGATGCGGATGATATTGCGGTTTCCCGGATACAGTCCAAAGCTTGTGCATGGTTTCCACCAAAATATCCAAACCAACTGTATCTGCAAATTCCAGCGGTCCCATCGGTAAATTCATTGCAAGTTTCATCACTCGATCTATCTCCCAAGCAGTAGCTAAACCCTCCGACCACACATCCACAGCTTCGTTAATAAACGGGATCATTATTCGCATACTTATAGCACCGGCACTCTCAACAATATTTACAACTTCCTTGTCCATTAAACGTGCGACTGCAAGAATTCTCTGGAATGTATCATCAGATGTGTACCGGCTCCGCATAACCTCCACAATCTTTCTTCGCGATGCGGGGTACGTCAGATGAAATCCAATCACGCGTTCTGGATTACTAATGACTTCACTTAATCCGCTTAATGGACACGTCTCATCATCAACTGCGATAATCACATTGTCGGATAATACCGAGCCCAAGTCATTCAGCACATGAACATGTTTTTCATAGGGCATTCGTAATGTATCGAATACTATTTCGGCTTCCCGCAATTTTTTTGAATCAGTTGTTACGGTAATGTGTTGCAGAATAAGTTTTTTTTCGGTTTCTGTTAATTCCCATTTCGAAATCATCCAATCAAGATTTGATTCAAGCATTCTATGAGCCGTGTTCAATTCTATCTCATGTTCTCCCAGAAGGATGACAGAAATGCCTTTTATTGCCATAAGCTTGGCAATACCTCTTGCCGTCGATTCACATCCGATGATTCCTATCTTGTTTAATTTCACAACAACGCTTTGCTCGTCACAAGGATAATAGCGCTTTTCTAACTGAAACAAACTATCGGATGCATTGTCCAGCAGCTTGCTGATAACATCTTCTTTAGAGATGGAGAAACGTGCGGCCAATGCATCAATTTTCCCCGTTATCTCTTTGGATAATTTTAGATTTGTTTCCATTGTTTCCTTTCCCTCCC
>JAFGJC010000128.1 GCA_016929305.1 candidate division CSSED10-310 bacterium
GTCTTTCAGCAAAAAGATAAATCGGCCGATTGCCAGTGAAACCCGTGCCATTACCGTCAATCCAAACGAAGCACCGAAACCGACCATAACAACTAATATACCAAAATTGCTGATTGGTTTTAGTACTCCCTTATGTTCCGATGAAAAGAAAAAGTAAATTAGCGTTGCGAGAGTTGCCAGCAAAATCAGTGATGCTTTAAACCAGTCGTCATAGAGATGTTCACGAGTCAGAACAGCTGCTTCCAATTGCTCGAGGATAGACGCTTGAAAGGAGGCCGGTATCGAAATCGCCGTATAATATCCCAATGTCAGACCTATTGGAATACGAACCATCCATGAAATATTCGGTATGAACCGTGTGATATATAAAGCTCCGACCAGTATCGGAAGGATCACAAAGAAATTGGCATCATTAAAAGGGTTTAGAACGGCGAGTGAAAAACCTTCTGTACGCACCTGACTGAATGCCGTAGTTATAGGATCAATCATATTGGGAAGGACGACATTGTACCAAATAAGTGTAATGGAATAGCCGTTTGCAACACCGATATACAGATGCTCCGCGGTGCGATAGAAAGGATTATCCCTCCAAAGAAAGGTGAGTATCGAAACCGTTAGGAGGGCTGAAACCCAAGTCCAGAAATCAGTTGCGATATTCATGGTCTATCCTTTCCTTCTCTCATGTCTCTGTTGCATGAAATAAAAGAAATTGCCCATCAGCACCATAAGGATAATGGCGATATGAGTTGTAGATTGTGCACTCATCCCTTCAAAAGCGAGCATCCGTTCAGTGTCGCCGAAGGTCTTGGCAATCAACTGCTCATACTCCGCAGCACCCTTCATGCCTTCGAGCATCCCTGTCAATTGGCCTGAATCGAGATAGGGATAAAAATCTGCCACCGACACCGCAGTAACGCCGCCGGTTACTGCAATTCCGAAACGTGCCCTGGCATAGGCTATGTAAGTGATAGGCAGAGTGTTTGCAGCAAGAGATCCGATCATATCCATATCTCGATAACTTTTAATGTTTTTCATCATCGGGTGCGATCGCAGTTCATTTCCATAAAAATCTCGAGGAAAAACCTGGTAGATGTCTTCACCTAAACCCAGAATTGGAACGATCGGTGGTGGCTTATAACCCAGAAATACATAATCCCTGCCATGAATGATTCTCTCCTCATCAGTGTTTGCTCGATTGTTGAATTCGGTTGCTACCTGATCAAGAGCTTGTTCAGCTAATCCTAATGATGTTGGGTAAAGGCACATGACCAGTACTTTGATTTTTCTGTAGAAACAATGTCTGAGCCATGCCACCATCATTGGATAAAGTTCCGGTTGGTCTTGAGGATTCAGATCGGCAGAAATCAAGAAAACATTCTTGTTTTCAGGAAACCGTTCAACGGCATCAAATAACGTTTGTGTCGTTCGTTCACTGATTCGAATGGGAAGATCAAACGGGAAAATGATGGGAACAATAATGACAATAAGCACAATCAAATAAATGATCCTTCGATCAACCTGAAGAAATTTTTGCCAAATTGTTTGTTCGCTCATTCGTCACCTCCCCCAAGCCATGCACGTTCAATTCCGAAGATAATTTTGAAGGAGGTTGCCGCCATTCCCAGACCGACACCAATCATAATTCCACGTTTTGATGCCATGTTCGGGACATCCAGAATCCATTGCCGTATTTCATGAACTCCAGGAATAAAAGCCGTTACGATGGGTATCTGACCCAACATCACCAGAAAAGCGGATACCAGCAGAAGACCGGAATGAAGGTTTCGCATTCGAAAAGCGCGATAGGCTGCGGAGCACATGTAAAATGCCAGCATGGCGAACATCGTGGAACCACAGGGAACGAGTATTCCTTCGTAGAGTTGCTGAATATGAATTGCAAAATGTTTTTTAAATTCAACAGGTTTACCTGAGACCGGGCTAATAATCGGTGTGATTTCCTGGCCCCGACGAATTGCACGCTCACGATCTTGTGATAATTCATGCCTTAAAACAGAAGCATTGTATCGATTCAAATCTCTCATATTCGCGGGGATTTGCATAAGCGCTCGAGCAGCACTGATGTAATTACCCGGATTTGCCAAAAACTGATCGTATTCATCCTGTGTTGCAAATGCGTAGATGTTTCCGTTATAGATTCCCAAAACGGTTCCCAAACTAATTTCCACCGGGGAATCTGAAACTGGGCTGATTAGAGTATTGATGTTTTCATTTCCTGGTCCGGTTTCATTGATTTTCTGATAAATCATCTGTCTAAGCTGGAAAAGATCAGACGCGTTCAATTCACCCTGCATCGTTTCCGGAAGCTGCATGGCTGCCTTCTGAGGATCAGCATAGTTATCCGGGTTTGAAATGAACTGTTCATATTCATCTTTGCTGGCGAAAACATACACATTATTCTTATATACCGTGAGAGGGGATCCATCTGTAAGCGTTACCGGTTGTTTTGACACCGGACTGACCGCTTGGATGGCAGCCAGTTTTTCCGTATTTGAAAACAGTTCGCTTTTCAATTCTAAAAGTTTATCCTGAATAAGCGGTTCGGAATACCCATCTGGAAGGGGAGCAATAGCATATTCTATGTCGGCGTATTTTTCAGGATTTTCATTAAACATTTTTCTCTCTTGTTTGTCAGCGACTGCATATAATTTCCCCTCGTGCTGGACAAAAATTGTCCCTCCAAATATTGTCGGCAATGATCCTTCGCCGCGCACGCCTGCAAACAGACCGATAAACGTTGATACGATTAATGCTCCAAGGGTGACAATACTGTACTGCCAATACCTGGCCTTTCGTCTGATTTTCATATAATGATGAAAAATCAGACTGCCGAGTCCCAGAATGATAGCGAATGCACCGACGATCAACAGCAGTTTGTTACGCATCAATCCGTCAAATTGGCTGATTTCGGTTTTTCCGATAAACACCGAGATCCCGCCCCAGATTGCGAAAACAAACAATAGATAGAGTGGAAGTGTTCTCCTCATATTACTTCCCCTTTATTCCACTTGTATCCACGATATTTCGTTGTAATTAAATATCAGAGCGATAATGGTGAAAAGAACCATACAGATCATAAAAATTAATTTGCCATAGTCTTGTGCTTTGAGTGTGCCAAGAAGCAGGGGTTCCCTGGAAAGATATGCGGAGGCAGCATAAAGCTCCTCTCCAATTAAGGTATAATCACAGGCTGTAATAAAAAACGGTAGCTGCGCCAGCGAGTCCGTACCGGCCATTTGAATAGCTCCGGTCGAGGCTCCCGTTTCAGCCATGATGAGTGATTCAGCCCAAAACATACCCATGAAAAATATCGTTGCAGGCTTTTCTCGAACCATGATGCCATCAACACCCGCAGCATAGGCAAATTGGTCTGGAACAAGAAAAAACACTGAATCCGGATCAAACGCATCCGGTCGCCCCTCAGAAGCATAAGTTTCCCTGACAATTTCTCTGGCTACAGTGTAAACAATAGGATCCCTGTTCGGACAGATAATTTTCACATCATAGTGAACCGTTCTGCGGGCAACCTCACCGAGAATGTTTAAAGAAGCAAGAGTTGCGACATCTTCAATCGATGATGTTCCCGGAACGTAAAGCACAGGTTTGCCCATTTCTGTCGCTCGTCCGATCGCATTTTCAACTTCTGTCAGACCGGATATGCGCCGAACGAACAGCTCAACACCTTTACGCGCTAATTGCAGAAACACGATCAAAATAGCTACGAAGATTGCAATCGTAATAAACACCGGGGATTTGCCTGGAAGAAACCAGTGATCCTTCGCTTCCACAACATTGCTGGCTTTTGAAAAAGCCCTCTGGCCATTGTGCGTAGTTGCCACACGAAACCGATAAGGCACATTATTTTCCAAGCCTGTCACTCGATATTGACTCAACCGGGTTTCCGCAGCTTTCTGCCACACCGAACGCATTTGACCTGTTTCATTATCTTTGATTTCACCATCAGCGTTGGCTCTCTGAAATTCAGAATCCAGAGCGATTTGCAGAAGGTACATGTCAGATTCAACGGCATCTTCTGGAAGCAAATTCCATAATCCATGTCCCTGAGGTTTCCATGAGACATCGACTGAACCTCCAGAATCGCTTCCAACATCTTTTGCTGTTACATCTATCGGAGGAAGAAGATGAGATTTTGTCTCACCAGAAGGCAATCCGGATTCGATGGATTGCGTTTCCTGTGCCAAGGCTATATGCATAAACAGAAGATATATTGTAAGGAAGATAAGCGCTCCTCTGACAACACCTCTGCCCGCCATGACTTGATACCTGCTTAAATTGGTAATCCGGGTCATCATGGCAATTTTCACCTCCTTTTCAGATTTACAAATGGGAATATTATACAAATCCTATTGATGTATCAAGAACCCTCACAGAAAAAGTTTAGGATCGAGTTCCACATTTCGAACTTAAATCCCGAGATAATTTAACTGCTGATTTCAATAGCAGAAAAAAGGCTTCCTTGGACAGCAGTCCGGTGTTTATATTCCGCATACTGGGATGATAACTCGCAATAACACAAGGTAAACTCGATTCAGTGTCATACACTTTGCCATGCTGAAACAATGGTGTCTCTGAATGGGAGGAACCTTCGACTCTCAGCGCTTTCATGACAGACTGAAAGGCAATTCTTCCTAAGGCAACAATAACTTTAACTCTGGTCAAGTACTGAAATTCCTGTTCTAAAAATCGTCTGCACCGGTTTATTTCAGAAGCATTTGGCAAATTCTTTGGAGGTGCGCATTTTACCGCATTTGTCACAAACACTTCCTTCAATTCCATTCCATCACCACGGCAAATCGCTTCCGCTCGATTGCATAATCCCAGTTTGTTGAGATTCTCATACAGAAGAATACCTGCAGCATCACCCGTAAAGGGACGTCCAGTCCGATTAGCACCATGAGCACCGGGAGCAAGGCCAGCAATCAGTAAAGAAGCTAACGCATCACCAAATCCGGGAACAGGAAGATTCCAGTATTTTTTTTCGGAAAATCGAGATTTCGGGATTATGGATGATCTGTAGTGCACCAAGCGGTTACATTCATTACATAAACAAATATCCCGGATCGGATAATGTGAATTACTCATTGTTCTACTCATACCCCTGCACGTAAAACACTCAAACTCATATCGAAAATTCGGGGTAACCTTATCCTTCTCTATTAATTGACCGATCTGATCATTTGAGAAAAAGGCAATCTCCTCAATTTCGTTTTCATCAAAATCAAAAGGACCATTCCAGGTACTGATGTACGTCGAGACAATCTCCGATTCAACATCCGTAAGCCACATATATTGGTGAAGAAACATCAAATTCTCTGGAACGAACCCCAGTTCTTCTTTACATTCTCTAAGAGCTCCCGCTTTTTCACTTTCACCCGGAATCAGATGACCGCCCACAGATGTATCCCAGCGTCCAGGTTGAATATCCTTATATCGCGAACGTTTTTGAAGCAGGATATTGTTTTGTTCATTCAAAACAAGTACGTGGACAACTTTGTGGGTATGGCATGGATTACCATGACACATCTCTCTTGGAAGCGGAGTGGTTGGCATTCCCAAATTATCAACGCAAAACAAAGATTCTTTCGCTTGCATCGCACCTCTCCAACGATAGAAATTGTGATGTATGACAATTCGATTCAGCAGCCATCTGTATTTTTGCGCATCGGAGCTCTGCATGCAACTCTATCGAAAAATTTAGCAGCTTCAATCACATCCTTTTTATTGACTTGAGTATTCAGCAGAGATAAAGTTTCTGAGGGTTAAGGTTTATTCGAGAAAGGGAAAAATGAAATCTGGTGACCGGGAAAATCTGAATGAATGGCCAGTAATTGACGAGCCCGAACGTGCTCGCGAAGCTGCACAGCTAAAAATCGTCAAAAGCCTGTTGAAGCTTGCCATTGGAAAACCATATAAAGTAGATATAACCCCCTCATTTTTAAAGCTTTTTTTGCAGACATGTGACATTTCCAATATTTTTGAGCACATTATACACGCCGATTCGACCTATAATGCAGAAAGTTACCCGCATGCAAATAATACCTTGCCTAATGATGCGCTTATGGAATTGTTAAATGATCACGATAAACCAACTCCTGTAAATAATCTACCTGGAATTGATGACGTTGAGGACGTTGCTGAATTATTGAAAGGTATGACGAAACGAGTCATATCCGAATCCTTGATTGTTGACATTGACAGTGCATGGGAAACAACCTGGCAACGAATAGAAACTGAAACGCGATGCTGCGAACAGCTTGAGGAAACGAGTGATGCTATTCAGCGTGCCGCTTTGTTTTTGGAAATGGGAAAAGAAAAAGAGGCATATAACGAATATCAGAAAATTTCATCCGAAGAATTGCATAATCCTGATAATATGTTGGATTTAGTAGAACTTACTGAAAGATTTCAAAGTAAAAGTGCAGCCATGCAGATTTTACGCAGATGGTTCATTCTTCAAATTGTCGTTCATCCATTAACATATGAATTGATCGCAGACATCTTATTACCTGGAACCAGCAATAAAAACTCCATTCGAAGGGACTTTCTAACCAGCATCTTAGTGCAGCCTGAATCCATTGATCTGAACGAATTGTATGAAAAAATGACACTGATTATACCCGCAGAAACCCAAGTTCCCCTTGATTTTCCTGAAATCGAGATCCGTCTTCAGAAACTGGGGATAAAATATCTGGATTTGAATGATTTCTTTTCAGAAGATGATTCCGTATGTTTTTATGCACTGCTAACAAATATATGTTCTCAACTGAATCATCTGGCTACACTTGCATTTCAAACGGATCACCGATTAACCGCATTGCTGGCTATTGAACGGTGCATATTATGCAGTCTTGTCCTTTTATGTCTTCCTCCCCGATCGGAAGATATCCATCATGTCGTCGGTTTTGGATCGTATAATGTGTGTCATGAATGGATAGTGGAGAATATTCAAGAGGCAGTAGTTATGTTAGACATGATTGACATAAAAAGTTCTTTTGAATTGTCGACTTACCGCCGTATCTGCCAAATGTTTGATGCATTGCAGAATATTTTAAAACTGATTACACAGAAGTCGCTGTCAGATGCGAGACATGATAGATATTGAGTTATATTTCAGACAATTTCGGCACTTCAGTTTAACTGTTTTTTTTATAACGCAGTAATGTTACATTAGATAGTATGATTTGTCCTGTTTGCAAAGAAACGATGATCGTCATTGAATACAATAACATCGAACTCGATTACTGTTCAATGTGTTGGGGAATCTGGTTTGATGCAGGAGAGATCGAGCTGCTTCTCCGGGAAATTGGGATTTCTGAAGATAATCAAGAGGTAGATTTACCGGAGACAGAGGTTTCAGTATCTGAAGCACGCCGGCCTTGTCCTGTATGTGATAAAATGATGGTCAAAGTTAAAGTTCCAGGAGGAACCGTATTAATTGATAAATGCCCCTTTAACGATGGATTCTGGTTCGATGCCGGAGAAATATCCATAGCCATCAGCGAGATTTTTACCAATATTTCGGAAGAGGAACTGACTGTAAAAGCTCTTGCTGATTTTCTTGGTAAGGCACTATCAAAAAATTCTGAAGAAAATAACTCCCCGGAACGTAATACTCATCGTCAATAGGAGGAATAATCACCATGGGGATATCAGTAATTATTTTTCTCTTAATTATCGCAGGTATCATTTTCGTATTATTCAATTTATACAATAGCTTAGTCAGGGCCAGAAACGCCGTCAAAAATGCCTGGTCACAAATCGATGTACAGTTAAAGCGCCGACACGATTTAATACCCAATCTTGTTGAAACGGCAAAAGGGTATATGAAGCATGAACGTCAAACACTTGAAGCTGTTGTCAATGCCAGAAATATTGCCATGAATGCAGATGGAGTCGCCGAAACTGGAAAAGCAGAAGGTATGTTGACAAATGCTCTCAAGAGTTTATTTGCTGTTGCAGAAGCCTATCCAGACTTGAAAGCCAATCAGAATTTTCTTGCCTTACAAGAGGAATTGACGTCAACGGAAAACAAAATCGCGTTTTCAAGACAGGCCTTCAATGATTCGGTAATGAACTATAATGACAAATGTGAAATGGTACCAACCAATTTCATCGCCAACATGTTCAATTTTAAAAAAGAAGAATTTTTTGAAATTGAAATTCCGGAAGAACGAGCTGTACCCAAAGTGGATTTTTCTTAAACAAATCATCGGCAAGTAACCATGTGGGAAATCGCGTTATCTAATCGCAGAAAATCTATATTTTTGGTCGTACTGATGGCTCTGCTTCTCTTTTCAGTCGGATATACTACTGGTGAACTTTTACTTGGTCCTGGCGGAGGATTATTGGGTATCGGAATCGCTTTGATCATATGGGTTATCCTGACTTCTATCGCATTTTTCCAGGGTAAAAAACTTTTAATGAGGATATCCGGAGGTCAAAAGATCGAAAAAGCGGATCATCCACGATTGTTTAATGTTGTCGAAGAAATGGTCATTGCGTCGCAACTGACGAAGATACCGGATATTTATATCATTGACGATCCCGCTCCCAATGCGTTTGCAACAGGACGCAACATAGATAATGCCGCCATTGCCGTTACAACTGGACTGCTGAACCGTCTTAACAGAGACGAGTTGCAGGGTGTTGTAGCCCATGAAATTGGCCATGTAAAGAATCGGGATATTCTTTTCATGACGTTACTGGGAGTCATGTTAGGAGCTATTGTGCTCATTACTGACTTAGCTGTCAGATCATTTTTTTACGGCGGTCACCGCCGAAGATCTCGAACTTCTTCGCAATCGTCGAATCAACTCCAAATTATTATTCTCGTTATCGGAATCGTTTTGATGATACTTTCTCCGATAATCGCCCAGATAATTTATTTCGCTGCTTCCAGAAAAAGAGAGTATCTGGCTGATTCTTCTTCAGCAATATTCACAAGATACCCGGAAGGGCTCGCTCGAGCTCTTGAGAAAATTGAATACACTTCCATACGGATGAAAAAGACGAATCGTGTTACAGCGCCAATGTATATTGTGAATCCGTTACAGAAATTGAGTGCGAAGTCTGTCGGTTTGTTCAGCACACATCCACCCACCTCTCAACGAATACAGATACTGCGCAATATGGCAGGAAGTCCCAATTATATTGATTATGATACCGCCTATAAGAAAATCACCGGAAGCTCCGCATCTATTATTCCCGGAACAACTTTGCAAACCGTGATAGCTGATCGGAAATCACCGTCTAAGCCAGAACTTAAAAAAACAGTGCCGATACCAACCGCTGTATTGGCAGGTGCTGCAATGTCTGTTGAACCGGAGCAGGTTTCTGAAAGAGTTAGAGAAACAACCGATGCAATCTGGAAAGCAAAGAACTACCGCTTTATTGATTGTACTTGCGGAGCTAAATTAAAAGTGCCCCCTTCGTTTAATAGACCGACCGTCACATGTTTGAGATGCAGAACATCATATTCTTTGAATTCCAAAGTTGAAAACGGGAAATAACGGTTAGATTATTTTTCCGGTGTTATTGATTTTTCACTGAATTCTGTGCATCAAAATCATTCAGCCCGACTACAAGCTGTTGCATACTGGATTTAAGATGATCCAGATCTATGCCAAAACCAATTCGAAAAAATGAAGGCTCTCTGAAAAACCATCCCGGGACAACAAAAATGCTGAACTCTTTAGCGAGATAGTCAACCAATGGCAATGAGTCTGCCCAGTTACTTAATCTTAAAAAAGCCACGCATCCATAATCCGGTACCCATCCTTTGACAACATCTGATTTGAACAGGGGAGCAAGTTGACGTTTAACATATTCCCGGTTTACGGATACTTTGTCGCGAGATGCTTTTCTGTATTTTTCGAACGAATCAAAAACAAATGATGTCAGAACTTCGAGTTGCCGGGATCCAACACCATTGATCAGCGGCTGTGCATGTCTTAATCTATTGGTCAGATTTTCTGATGCGACAATCCATCCGCATCTTAAAAATCCCAGTCCATATACTTTGGTCAGACTGCTGATGGTGATGATGGAATCATCCAGCGTTGCTGCAGGCAAAAAATCATCTGGAACAAAATCTTTGTAGATTTCGTCAATAACCAAATAGCAATCTTTATTGCAGCCTTTGATCACCTCAAGTATTGATATAATTTGAGATTCAGATATGAAGCTTCCCGTTGGATTATGCAGATTCGATATGAATGCAAGCTGTGTATCTTTAGTAATTCTGGCAGCAAGCTGATCAAGATCGATCTCTCCACTAGTGATATGTCGTCCAAAAAAACTAACCTCCATCCCAAGTTCCTGAGGAACCCGCCACAAAGGTTCATATACCGGCGTTTCCACCGCGACTTTCATATACCTTGAAGATAAGGCCAAAGCACAAAGAATTATTCCATTGGATGCTCCACAGGTTAACGTTATGTTTTTGGGATTGACACCATATCTTGAAGCAATTTGCTCGATGAGCAACGGATGTCCCCATTCGTTTGCTGTTGCCATGCGAGTTTTGAATTTTGGATCTCTACTCTCAGGTAAATCCTCATTAAGCAAATCCCAGGGTTCCGAAATTCCACTGCTCAATAAATTGTATTTTGTATTATCGCGGTAGATTTGGCCTAATAAATCCTTGTACCAACTTAAATAGCTAATTTTCATAATTACTTTCCTTGATGCACTTTATAAATTACCAGATTAACATACGGATTCTTATTATGTACAGGCTTCCAGAATTTAATGTGGGAATCAATCCAAGACGCACCTGGTTTATCCTGCCAGTTTTCAGGAAACGGCCCGACAGCTATATACCGAATCCGATTGATGTTTATAATCTGATCGAGATCGCCCATTGTGGACGCCTCCTCAGATAGATTGACGGGAATCCGGTCAAGATTCTTACCAAACAGCAGATAAGGCATGTAACTCATTATAAATCCTATTTTCTCTCCACCTTCCGTGTTTTTGTCAATGAACTGATATATACCGGCACACCTTTGAACCTGTAACATCTCTCTATAGTTTCTGGCAGAAAATGTCACACACAGTAAAAGGATTATGACACTACTCACGACAATAAACTTATGCTCTCCAAAGAAATGTACAGTTTTTGCCGCATAACCAGACTTTGTTAAACCCGTACATGCAAATATTCCAACTATGATTAAATAGTGATTATATGATGAAAGTGTTGACAGAACTGAAATACATACTATTAAGGCAAAGATTTCTTTACGAAAACCCAGGATTGTCCATCCCACAGCTGAGATTGCTGCTAAGACGCCCAGGAATGGCATGCCATATCGCATCGCCTGACCGAACCATGGTTTCAGGGGGTTGCCCAATTTATTCACCGCGCTGAAAGGAGTGTTCCAATAGAAAAACAGGCATCCGGCGGAGATTAAAACTAATATTGTTAAAACACGCCTTTCCTTATTTCTTGCACTATAAAAGTAAAAAAGAACAATCCCTATCAGCGAAAATACTAAAAGCCCCCCATTTAATCCCAATTGTTGCCTCAACTGTTGACCGAGCAACTCCCAGTGATCCGAATTTTTCCACTCAAATACGGCGGCTAAAGATGATTTGTACAGACTTTCTGTAATCTCTGAACCTGGGAACAGTAGAATTCCAAAAATCTTCATACCGACAAATCCGAGGGGATTACCGAATCGCATCGTGTTTTGAATGTACCAAACACAACCGAGCAGAACAAACAAACAAAGTCCAGCAATTCCCAAAATTATCCGTCTAAAATTTCCGACACCCTCACTGCTCAATACAGCATTGGTGGTTTGCCTCGAAAAACGAGTTGAGATTTTTATAAATGCAAACAGCAGTATCAGAATACACAGATATGGAATACTGGACATTTTTATGCCCAACATCATTGAAGCAGACAGACTTGCCAAAAAAAGAAACCATGCATTTTTGAATTTTTGATAGTATAGCAGAAAAGTGACAGCCGCAGTAAAAAAAGCGGCAAACGCGATATCGATTCTCATTGTTTTAATATTGAAAAGCGTCAACGACATCGTCATTAACACGATTGATGTACCTATAGCATAAATTCTTTCTGCTCCTGCGTGTCTGCCCAGCAAATAAACACCCATACCCCAAAAAATCCATACCATCGATTGTCCCAACAAAACCGCAAAATCATTACCGAATGGCAGGATAAAAATCGTTGAAAACAATTCCCAGTTATAAGCATAGGTCGTTTGAAGTGTCTGCGTGAAAAACATATCCAGACTCTGGGTTTGATACCAGTGTGCCATTTCGGGAAGATGATATGCCAGTGAATCGTATTCACTAATCGGAATCACAAAATTTTCATAGGTTCGCAATAAAATGACTGTCGTTATGAGAGCGATGAGTAATATTTCGAGAGAACCGAGTTTGGGGCGATCAGATTTTTGCCTGTTTTTTTGATACAAATTGCGGGATTTTATCCATATTAAACCGGCAGCTAGCATTGTTGATTCAAGAGCAATGATTACAATGAGATTTAAAAAACCAAGTAAAGAAACAAACATAATCAGAGTTGTCTGAAAACAAAACCATAAGCAACAGAACATATAAATCTTTAGAATGGTCGATGATTTCCCTGGTGTTACATTGACTCTCGATAATAATCCCTGAATGAGTGGAATCGGTCCCACAAGGATAACCAGGGTTATCAGAAATTGGTACGAGTGCTCTAAAAACAAATCAGAGATTTACCTTTCCAATGTATATCCTAATTAATATAGCCCAGAGCCTTTAACTCGTCCAGCAGGAGTTTATCCATATGGATCTTCAGACTGCCGCCTACCGGTTGTTGTGATTTTTGCGTAGTCGTTACTTCTTGCTTCCATTTATTCTTGGTTTCCAGTGATTCTAAAAACAAATTGTCCGTTTCTGCGGGGTCGCTTTTAAGATCATAGAGCTCGAAATCTTCCAGTGGCACGGACTCTGTCGGTGCCAAAAACAACGCAATACATCGGTCATCCTCTGAATCGCTTATTTCATGAGGAACATCGCAGCTATCACTCATGAGATGGATTGTTGTAAGTACGTTTTCATTGGTTTGTGGTAATGAAACTGTAAAAACACTCCATTTCTCTGGAACGCTGAATTGCGCTACTTCGATATTCTCCCAAAACACTTTTACGTTGCGTGACTGATTATATCCTCTCATTTTTAATTTTAACTCGTTGCCAATCCCGGAGAGGTAAATATCACGCGTTGCCGACATGTGTCGTCCTCCGCCGGTATGATTTCTCTGAATGTATTTCATGTCTGAATCAATTGAATTGATAGACGCGCCTTTTACGACAAAGCTTTCCGAATATAGATTTTGTCTGTTTATCTGTTTGCCTTCCAATATAGTTTTTATCAAGCTGTATCCTTGACATTGTGCGTTTTCAGGTACACCGGTATATTCCAGTATCGTCGGCAGAATATCAACACTTTCCACAGGAGATGATACTATTTTATGATCTAAATCTTTACTTAGATTAACAATCAGGGGCACGTGGATAATCGGCTCGTATAGCTGTTCATGAACTAGTTTTCCGTGTTCCATGAACTCTTCACCATGATCCGACGTAATAATCATCATTGAACGATGATCATAACATCTTTCCTGAGCAGCTTTGAACAACTCGGGTAACAGCGAGTCTGTGTATCTTATTTCAGCATCGTACAATCCCTTAAAATGATTGATATCTTTTGAGTTGATTTTCCTGATGCCTTTGTTTACCGACGCAAGATTAGGTCCGGTAGGTTCAAAACTTGGAACATACGAACGATCTGTGTAGATCTGATCGAACGGTTTGGGTGGGAAATATGGATCGTGCGTTTGATAGGTATGCAAAAATAAAAAAGTTGGAGTGCCGATTGACTTATTTTTTAAAACCTGGATTCCGGCGTTCAGGATTTTATCCCAACCCCTGAGTTTGTCGCTGAATATCGAAAATCCTCGGTCAAATCCGTACCGGCCACTCACATAACCTCCCTCTGTATATCCTGCTGTGGTGTAGCCATGTGCTGTCAGTATTTCTGCTAGCGTTTGTATTTTGGTCGACAATCTGGCATCTGGCGGATAAACATCATGCTGACGGGGATATAAGGATGTGAATATACTCATGTGTGAAGGCAATGTCCCGGGTAATTGGACAATTTCCCTTTGAAAAAGACAGGAATACCTTGAGAAGTTGTCGATATTGGGACTTGTCGCCTTTGGGTATCCATAACATCCTAAATGGTCGGCTCTTAATGTATCAAAAGACACCAAAATAATAACGGGTAAATCACGCTCCTTGATGTTCGGTACAGGTATTTTCGCCTCTTTACCTTTAACGATAACGATAATAGTCAAAACAATGAAAATACTCACCAATGAAGTGAAGATACTTTTCCGAAAACTCAAGATCTTGTTTCCTGAAAATCCAGTCCTTTTTCTGTCGAATTCAAGCTTTAAAACCGGTAATTTCATCCTGGATAATATTATCATGGTTACTTGCTTTGAATACACAAACTTGTACAAATCATTTCTCAGTAAATTTCTCTTGACTAAATCCAGTGGTATTGGTTCACTTAAATTAATATAGCATCAACTCGGAATGCAAAATACTCATTCAGAAAAGTATTTTTGTGAACGCTAAACTTACGAATTTATGTCTTGTTGTCTGTCTGTCGGCAATTACTTTTATCGGACCTGTGTATCTGTGGTCGATCTCTCCGGACTGGATATCAAATACATATGGTAAAAGCTATGAATTATTTGAGCTTTTTGGATTTTTTTCAGCAGTCAGCATTGCTATTTATCTCTGCATTTTTATGCTTAAGCGTAATTCTCAAGGTAACACCTCAATTATTCTGACAGTAACCTTCATCATTATATTACTCAGATATAATCTTGTTTTTAGCGAATATTCCTTTAAATCTTTTGATTACAGTCAATATGAAAAAGCTGCTATTGCCGTTTTCAAGGATAAAAATCCCTATGAGGAAGCAACATACCTATACCCACCATTATTTGCCCAATGTCTGGCAAAAACGTATGCGATGATTAACCATTTAATTTACTCTTTTAATACAAACTATCAGGATGAGACAGCAAAGTTGCTGCTGTTTTACACATATCAGAGCCTTCAATTTGCTAACATAATTTTTTTAACATACTTGTGTATTTTATTCGGTCGGAATTTAAAAATCTCCCCAACAACATTATCTGTCATTCTTCTTGTTTTACTTATGATCAATACTCCTATTACAAGAACATTAAGACACAATCAGGTCAATCTCTTTGTCATCAATTTCTTGTTAGTATCTCTTTTATTAATGGAAATTTCGCCAGAACTTTGCGGTTTTTTTCTGGCCATAGCAATTCACATCAAAGTCTATCCATTATTATTACTACTACCACTGGTTATTATGCATAAGTTTCGTGTAATTTTATCCTGTATTGCAACGGTCATTCTCATTGTTGGCCTACAAACGACCGGATTCACCGATTTCAGCATCTATCGAGCTTTCATTGAATTTTTTATCTCTTTTCCTCAGAGTCACTACTATAGAGATACCGGATTATTCAGTATTGTATATAATTTCTTTTATTTCGGAGGTATATTGAATCATCACCCCACCGATTTGAATCTTAGACTTGTTTCCATAATAGCATGGGTTCTTCGGCTAGGAATATTCACCTGGTTTCTGTTCCGTCTTTTTAAACGGGAAATTACTTACCGCGCAGACTCGTCTCATGCCTTTTCTTCCGCAAACCAACCAGTTGATCTGCAAAAAATTCGATGGTATGGACATTTTACGGATACCCTATTATTCGCCACTTTATTGTCACCAAAAGTATGGGAACATCATTATGTGTTTATCATTCCTGTTTTTATTTGGGGATTTACGCTGCTTGATTCCAAAAACATTAAATGGTTCATGGCATCGTTGATCCTCATAAATATCCTTCCGATTACGGATATCTTTCCACTCAGCTATCATAGGTTCATCGGCGTGCTGATATTGATTTCGATACTTCCCTACAAAAAACTACCTTCCCCAATTCCACCGGAAGTCGTATGCTCCCGCGTTAAGAAAGAAAAAAACGCTCGGGATTTTTCAGAATAAAGACAGCTTGACCCTGTCGGCGAACATATCTAGGATTACAATCAATACTGACCCGTGTTGAATGTTGAGGTTATAAAGATGAGAATGTCACATTTAATGAGCAACACTTATCGAGAGACTTCATCGGACATGAATTTTATCAGTCGGAGTTTGTTAAGCCGGTCCGGCATGATTCGTGAGTTAAATACAGGGGTATCGGTGTTTTTACCGCTTGGATTTAGAGTTCTGAAAAATATCGAAACGATGATCAGAAAAGAGATGGATTCTATCAAAGCTCAGGAAATCTATCTTTTGTCACCGATGATACCAGAAAAATTCAAGATCGTGGATAAGCAGGAACAAGGACATCACCCGCTGACCAGGTATAAAACTGACTGTAACCCCATTGCAATGCCTAATGAGGAGGTTTTTTTTCATCTGATAAAGCATGAGGTTTCTACGCATAGAAAACTGCCCTTGCTCCTACATCATTTTCATAATGGTCCATCCAATTATTCAAACCTTCAAAACAATTTATTGAAAACCACTGACAGTCATTATAACGGCGCTTTTTCGTTACACGAAAGCACAGCAAGCCTGGATGATTATTTTGATTTGATTTATAAAATCTATTCCTTTGTATTTGATGAGTGTGGTGTGTTGCCAATCCTTTTGGAATCTTCTGTTGTTCCGAAAAAAGAGAACTTAGCTTATTTATTTGCGGGTAGTGTCGACAAAGGACCTTTGAAGTACGCTGCATGCAATCGTTGCAGTTACGCAGCGGAATTTTATTCGGCGAGTAATGGATTTTACGGCTATTCAGATGATGATATTGAACTACCCCTAGAAGAAGTCGAAACACCTGGTCGAGAAACCATTTCAGAAGTCGCTGATTTTTTGTGTATACCTGAATACAAAACCATCAAAGCTGTCTTCTACAAAGTCGATAGTGAATTGGTATTTGTCGCTATCCGTGGTGATCGTGATGTAAATGAAGAAAAACTCAAGAACCATTTGAATGCTCATGCTCTGATTCTAGCTGAAGACAGTCTGCTTCACGATCATGGAATCGTTCCCGGTTATGCTTCACCAATTAATTTACCTGATGGAATTGAGGTGGTTCTTGATAAAAGTCTTGAATGGGGTAGAAATTATGTTGCAGGTGCGAACCGATACGGATTCCATTTGAAAAATGTCAACATCATCAGAGATATTGGTTCTTTTGAGTATGTCGATATCGGATTAGTCAGAAACAAAGATCCCTGTCCACGTTGCGAAAACGGGATTCTTTTACTAAAAAACGGAGTTGCATTAGCCCACATGTCTAAATACAACCCTGATTTCACGGATCAAATGAAAATATGTTTCAGCGATCGGAATGGTAAAATAAAACCGATAATCCTTGGACAATACACTATCGGTCTCGATCGACTTGTCAGTTCAGCCGTAGAATGTGGTCATGACTCTCAGGGAATATGTTGGCCTTCAGCAATAGCTCCCTTCGACGTTTATCTCATCCTATTGGATACAACCGACAAAAGACTAACTATGGCAGCAGATCAATTGTACGGACAGTTGACATGTGCTGGAATTGATACTTTATACGATGAAAGAGATGTATCTGCCGGTGTTAAATTTAATGACGCTGATTTGATTGGATGCCCGCTTCGCGTTACAGTATCTCGTCGAAACCTGGATAAAGGAAGTTTTGAGATGAAAAGCCGGCGGTCGAAAACTATTGAGTTCGCTCAACAGGAGACTGCAGTGGAGCTCATTCAGTCTTTTTTGCAAATACTAGATTTGGAGAAATAGAATTCATGGAAAATACTCATCGTGGATTGTTTTCTGTCGCAGGTCTTATTACCACTGCGTTTATGCTGCTACTTGTCGCACAATTGCCTGGATTTTATTCAACGGTAGCTATTCCTGACGATGATTCTGGTGATGGTTATCTGAATACCAAGTCATTTACCTATTATTCCGATTTATCCAACTTTTTAAAAAAATTGTTGCTTTATCCGACCAATCAACTGGTTTCAAATCCGGTAATAAGGATGAGTGTTACGATTTCATGTTTTGCTTTACTTCTTTTTCTAATTTTCGATATTCTTGCCAAAGACAACCCATATGGCAAACACCTCAGAAAACGTGAATTTCTTATTTGGTTAATTTTGCTTTTACTTGTTATCATTCCTGCCTTGTGGATGTCACAGCTCCGGCTAAAATACTCCTACGAACCCAACAGCGATATTGTGGGAATACGGCAAACAGAATCAGCGATAGAAATGATTCTTAAGGGGGAAAATCCGTATACGGAAACGTACTTTTTGCCATTTTTAAACACTTCAGATCAGAATTCAGCATCACCTGTATTGGTAAACCATAATCCAAATTTACCGGCAACTTTTCTTTTGCCTGCACCATTTTATTGGATCAGTTTGAATCAAACCGGCTATTATGATCAGCATTATTTTTACATCATATTTTTTCTTTTGACTTTTTATCTGCTTGGCGGAATGACCACGGGTGAAAACAGGCTTGCACTACTAAGTTTTTTTGGCCTTAATCCATTTCTGGCAAAATCACTAATCGAAGGCACAAATGTCATCGTTATTTTTTCTCTCCTGCTGATAACTGTTAGATTAATCGAAATGAAGCGGCCGTTATTTACAGGTTGCGTATATGCTTTTGCAACAACTTATTCCTTTTTTTTATGGCTTGCGGCACCATTTATCTATCTTTACATGCGGCATCACTTTATTGAACGTAAAAGAGCTTATTTGTTTTTCTTTATGAGTTTTATCATTGTTTTTTGCGGGATAATGATTCCTTTTTTGACCTGGAATCTCCATTCGTTTTGGACCGATGTGATCGCATTCAATACAGGTTATTCTGATATGTCATTTAATATCCAGGAAATTCCGGGGCTGGGAATGTCAAATGCTGTTTTATATTGGGCATGTTTATATAATGAAAACGCATTTGAACTTTTCTGGATTCCGATTATTTTAACAGGACTGCCGGGACTATTATGGCTATATCATCTCCAGAAGAAAAACAACTCTCGAGCATATGTATTTGGCAGCACAGCATTTCTCGTGCTCGTTACATCTTTTTTTTCAAGAGTTATGTTTGACAGTCATCTATTATTGGTAATGCTATTAGCTTCCATCGCTGTTTTTGCAGACACTTCGTCCAAAATCTCAAATAATTGTATTTCCAAAGATAAAATGATTTAACCTGACACTCGATTTCGTCCCGCTCGTTTTGCTTTATACAATTCTTTATCAGCAGCTTTTATAACATCCTGCACCGAAAGAGAAAGTGTTTGGTTTTCTGCGACACCGATGCTCACCGTCACCGTAATCTTCCGATGAGATCTTGTTCGTTTCTTTTTTATAATTGCCTTTTTGCTTCTCCGCTTGGGTCTTTTCCAACTTCTTATAAAAAAAGGAGAAGTCCCTATCTGTTGTCGAATGGATTCAACCTGCGAACGAACAAAATCCAGCGTTTTCCCCGGATATAGCAAAGCAAATTCTTCACCACCATAACGGAAAGCTTTACCGCTGATTAACTTTGATTTTATCTGGGCTGCAATCATTTTCAGCACTTGATCACCAGCATCATGTCCATATGTGTCGTTAATTTTTTTAAAATGATCGATATCGACCATAGCTATGCAATACCGATTTCCCAGTTGTGTCAGCGATTCGTTCATGGCACGGCGCCCGGGTAAACCAGTTAATTCATCCTGATAAGCCATACCATATGAAAGTTCGATTAATGTGACGAGTACAATTAGACCCGCCAAACCATAGAAGACTCTTGAATCCATGCTTGTTCCATCATTTAAAAAAGCCAGCGTCAAACATATCAGGATCCAGAAGTAACTTGAATTTTCCTTGTTTTGTAATAATGTAAATCGAATAATTATGCACAAAAAACTGAGAATAATCATTAAAAGCGCTAAATCGGAAACACTGGTAATATGGTCTACCCTGTGAGTAAATACACTCCATTTAAAAACCGGCAACTCTTTTGATGGGAGCTTGTAATAAAGTGCTGACAACACAAAAACTTGCACCGGTAAAAACAATATTGAAATGAATCCCCAAAATGACGATATCCTTCGATTCTTTAAAAAAGAAATCCAGACGATGTTCAACGGAATCAACAGATTTGCCCATTGCAGGTACCACTGAAGAATATGGTCATAGATTGGAGCTTTTGCAGCGAGATAGCGGGTTGGTTGATCGCATAGAATGATCAATAATGTGATTAGCAGCAATTTTGATCTGTGAAACCGAATACTCAGCAATAAAGCACCCATGAGTAAAACAAAAGGATATACTTTGACGAACATCGAAATAGGTTCAGTAAGATCATCCTTAAAATTCAAAAGAATGATACCTCCCAAAACAATTAAACCATTTGGAAAAATAAAAGTGATTAACGCTCTGAATAACGATCGTAACTTCATGTCAATTCAGTGTTTATTGGAGTTAAAAAAACTACGGATTCGTTTTTCTGTTACCGGAATGGCATGAACCGTCATTCCTATGGCATCGGTAATCGCATTGACAATAGCCGGCGCAGCAGCCAGCATTGCGGGTTCTCCAAGTCCCTTTGCACCATAAGGCCCATAGGAATCAACTGATTCAATAAACTTCACATCAACTTCCGGTATATCTCCGAATTTCGGAATAACATAGGTATCGAAATCCATGCTGGCAGGTATTCCTTTGTTTACAACATAATTTTCTGATAACACCATTCCTGCGGCCATGACGACACCGCCAATTACCTGACCTTTGGCTAATACCGGGTTGATTATCGTTCCGGAATCATGAACACTAACCATTCTTCTCACTTCAATTCGACCAGAGAGAGGATTGACAGCGACTTCAGCACATGCAGCTGAAAAAGCGTATGTTTTATATATTGCACCCTGTCCGGTTTGCTCATCCATTTTTTCAGTTGTATTTATATAACTCGATTTTGAGTAAAGATCACAATTAGATTCAATTGCCACGTTTACGATATCTGTCCACTTCAGATATTGGTTTTTTCCCCGTTTCCACCCTTTGGCAGACACAACAATTTCCGATTTGAGACAATTCATATGCAGAGAAACAGCCTCGATCAATCGAGATTTCAGAATTTCGCAGGCTTTCTTCACGGCATTACCCGTTACGAAGGTTTGGCGGGATGCTACAGTTGATCCGCTGTCACATGTTAACTGTGTATCGCCTGTTATGATTGTTGTATTTTCCCAAGGAATTCCCAAGGTTTCACAGGCAATCTGTTTGAAAATGGTAGAGGATCCCTGGCCATAATCTACAGCGCTGGTTATAACTTGTATTTCTCCGTTTGCTTTAACGATTACTTCCACCCTGCCTCTGTCATTGATGGCATTGCCATAACCGATTCCGTAGAACGCTCCCGCAATTCCAAAACCCTTTTTACTTTCTCCATCATCCAAATTCCCTTTAGCCTGTCCGGACCAATGAAACAACGATGCAGCTTCTTCCAGAACAGCTTGTAATCCTTGTGATCGGATGATCTGACCCGTACACGTTCTGCTGCCTTTCTTTAAAGCCCATTTTAGTCGAAGATCCAGTGGATCCAAGCCAAAGGTTCGTGCAATGGAATCCATATGAGTTTCCACGGCAAGAATAGATTGCACTGCGCCAAAACCTCGCATCGCTCCTGAAAATGCAGAATTCGTATGAACAGATCTGGCCAACACAGAAACATTGGGAATCTCATAAGGTCCAGAAGAATGAACCGCCGCCTTGCGAATGATATTGGGAGCCCATGATGCATATGCGCCGGTATCCGCCAATATGTCAATATTCATGGATACCGGTTTATAATCCGATGTGATTGTGCTTTTAATATGTATTTCCATTGGATGTCGCTTGGTTGTTGAAAGAAATGAATCCTGCCGGGATAATACAATCTTCACAGGTCGTTTCACATGCCAGCACGCCAAAGCTGCCAATGGTTGTGCAACCATATCCTCGCGCTTGCCGAATGCTCCACCTGTATGCGCTTGTATAATACGTACTTTATGACTATCCCGGGGGGATATACCCAAAATTCTAAGAATTTCCAATCGATCAAAAAAAACATTCTGAGATGGTCCAATAACTGTCAAAACATTGTCATCATCAAAATACGCGACCGACGCTTCAGGTTCCATCACGGCATGTTCAACAAATACCGTGCGCATAGAACTGCTTACATTTTGAACATTCTGACTCGTGAGAATTTCACTCGTTTTCCTGATTTCGATACTTGACACAAGATTCCCTGTTTCATGGATCAACGGCGAATCGGGCAACAACGCATCCTTGGGACTAAAGACACCAGAAACCGGTTCAATGAAATACTCCATCAACTTCGCTGCTTTACTTGCACTTTTGGGGGATTCAGCTATTACAAGTGCGATGATATCGCCCACATATCGGACTTCTTTTTCCACAAAAACGGGACGATCTGAACGCCAACGCCCCAATGCATTAGCTCCCGGTACATCCGTCGACGTAAGAATGCGGATCACACCTGTAACTGCCATTGCCTTTGCCGTATTGATTGAAGTTAATTTGCCATGCGGGCAGTTACTTAAGACAGGCACAGCATGACACATTTGTGGCAGGAAGTAATCCGCAGCAAATTTTGCTTCCCCGGTAACCTTTTCGAATCCATCAGTACGAATGGGTGACTCACCTATTCCTGAAAGTTGAGTTATTGCTGGGCGATTTTTCTGCAACATCTCAGAAGCACATAAAATAGCTTCTTCAATTTGAAGGTATCCGGTACAGCGACACAAATTACTTCGCATGAAAGTTTTGATGTCCTTACAGAATTCATTATCCTTTTGAACCAGATAAGCATACGCGCGAAGTATCATTCCTGGAGTACAAAACCCACATTGCACTGCACCACATTCCAGAAACGCTTGTTGAAGCGGATGCAGAATTCCATCACGCGCCAAACCTTCAATGGTTAAAATTTCAGCATTGTCTAACTCGTGAGCCAAAATACGGCAAGACTTTAATGCTCTACCGTTCACTAATACCGTACAGCAACCACAACTCCCACTTGCGCACCCTTCCTTGGTGCCCGTCAAACCCAGACGATCTCGCAAAAGATCAATGAGTCTTTCATCTTTTTCAACTGTAATGTTTTGA
>JAFGJC010000129.1 GCA_016929305.1 candidate division CSSED10-310 bacterium
CCGGCAATACGTTCTGTGCATCCTCGGAACTGGCAGGCACCGGCCGATTCATGGCAATCCTGTCCACGGCATGACTCGTTCGGCGGAGTTGCTGGCGAGACTGGATTTCCAGAGCGTGAATGATGGATCCCATGATTTTAGGAATCGCTCGCAGCCGCTTATTTTTAACAGCGTTTCGTTCCGATAACCGCACCTTACCGACTGCAGTGACGATATCATCGAAGGTTTCCTTCGCCTTATTTAAAGCCTGAGTTATTTTTTTTAATCTTGGATGGTAAAGTTGATCGCCGATATGAGCTGGATCAGACAGTCCGGCGATAAGGTTTAAATTCAAATCAAAATTGCCTTCCAAGTTTCGTGATTCCACAGCTTGAACCGTCAGGGCAAATGTATCAACGGTTCCCGTACCGCCGTGTTCCGATGACAGCGGGATATATCCGATGGTCACCTGCCCCAGCAGGTCATATGTCTTGGATAATTTCCCAAATCCTTTCATCATGCGCCGTTTCAAATCCCGTCCGCGAGTGAACTGGCCAATAATTTCAGGATTATCATCAAATAATATGGCGATTCTGTGATCTCCCTGATCCAGAAGCATCTGATGAAATACCGTCCATTCGGGTTTTCCATTGGACTGGTAGCCAGCAAATACATGCTTACTCGACGGAGGTAAGGAATGGACGCAATCGGATGATTCACACAGATAACAGAACACGTATCCCGGCGCGTAATGTCCACCTGGAGAAGCGACTTCCTTGATGCTGTTACGGATCTGCTCCAGAATCGGTTGAACCGGTTCAACATCTATCTCTCCACTCTGCATTGACAGAAGAAATTCAAGTGAAACAGAATGGGATAACTGTGGTGAAAACCTGTTTCCAACTGTCTGCCTGAAGATCAGATGTATCAACCGGATTAGTTCATTTTCAATATCACGGGACTGCTGATTGAGTGTGTATTTATGGCGTTTCTGATCAGAGTTTTCTTGGTTGTTCAAACGATTCTTCATTTCCAGCTCCCGGAGATATGTTGCCGATACTGGATACCACGCGATTTTGCTAAATCATTATTCTCAGAATTACAGGTTCCGCGTTAATTCGTGCTGTTGTCTCAATTCACGGAGATGAAACTCGAAATCAGTTTTTTCTTTTTTCCAGAACGGTTGATTTCCGGATCGTTTGAAGAGTTTTAGAACGGAATCGACAGCACTGGGATCGTACAGAACACCTCGGCCTTTCTGAAGCTGTTCAATCGCTTTTTCGATACCCAATCCCGGCCGGTATGGGCGGTGGGATGTAATGGCGTCGAGAACATCGGATACACAGATAATTTTCGCTTCGGGGATAATTTCGTCATTTTTCAATCCCCGCGGATAACCTGATCCATCCATTACTTCATGATGCTGATAGACCGCCTCAGCGACAGGAAAAGGAAATTTGATATCTTTCAGAATTTCGTAACCTTTATGCGGATGCTCCTTTAACATTTCCATTTCAAGAGCGCTCAGTTTGGTAGGCCGAGTCAGTATTTCGGCAGGTATGGCTATTTTCCCGATATCGTGGAGTTCACAGGCAAGCTGCAGTCCTATGATTCGTTTTTCTTCCCAGCCGAGCATTTTTGCAATATGTGTTGCGATAATAGCGACATTAGCCGCATGACCAGCGGTATACGGATCACGAAATTCAACAGCTTTTGCCAGTGCAAATACCGTGCGGTTGATCGCTTCGAGCCGCTCCATTTCTTCCTTGCGGGATTGAGTTATGTCGATAAGATTGAGAATGACGCCTCTGTAATCACCATTGCTGGATAATACCGGCGAAAGACGCAGTGAAAATATCAAATCGTCAACATTTTGCTCGATTTCAATAACCGATTGATGCGGATTGTTTTTCAAGTTTTGGATGTGAAGTTCAATGTCCGGCATAAACGCCGAAAACTTTTCATCTCCCAGATGCCGATGGATGGCTTCGGAGTAAGTTGTTTTTAAAAATTCACAGGCTAAACCATTCAGGTGAAGTATTCGATCAGATTCATCGGCAAAAATGACTGCCTCCATCATTTTGTCCAGGATCGTCCGGTTGAGTTCCTCCGACGCTTTGAGTTTGTCCTGGGCTTCAATTTTTTCTTTCTGAGCTTTGATCTGTGACAGAGTCTGCTTGACAGAAATTGGCAGATGGTCCACAAACACCATCCGGGTGTCTTTTACCAGATAATCCCTGGCACCTTTTTTCATCGCTTCTACGGCAATTTTTTCATCCCCCTGGGATGTCACCAGCAACACCGCCATCTGATCGGTCATGTCACTGATTTTTTCCAGGAGTTCTATGCCATCCATATCGCCCAGACGATAATCAAGAATAAGCACTTCCGGTTTTTCGGTTTGCAGCAGTTCGATACATTCATATCCCGTTTCGGCTTCCAGGTATGTCGCTTCCGGAAGATTTTCCTCCAAAGCATCCATCATGAGCATGCGATGGTCGGGATCATCCTCGCAAACCAGTATTTTAATCTCGTCATTACTCATTTTTGATAATGTTGCCCCGTGTTGGCAAAGTTGCGATGGTCCAATACATATTGAGACTCGCGATAGCATCCATAAAATCCGAAAAATTAATCGGTTTTACGATATAGCTGCTGGCATGATACTTATAGCTTTTCAGTATTTCCGATTCCTCGCGGCTTGTCGTCAACATCACCACCGGGATATCCGTAGTTTCTGGATTCTCCTTTATTGTTTTAAGCACTTCCAGACCGTCTATTCCCGGCAATTTGATATCCAGCAGGACAAGAATTGGCTGCTGAGCCCGTTTGTCGTCGGCGAATTCACCTTTACAAAAAAGAAAATCCAAACCGCCTTCTCCGGAATCTTGCCATACGATCTCATTTTGAACGTGATGTTCCTTCAACGCCTCAATGATCAACTCAGCATGATCAGGATTGTCTTCAATCAGTAAAATTACAGTTCTGTCATCGCCTGCCATCGTTTTCTCCCCCTACACCCTAGACTAAAGCTTTATTGGTTTTTAGTCAATTCAGGATTCGGCACAGGGTATCGTAATGTAAAATGTACTTCCTTTACCGGTATCCGACTCAAGCCAGATTTTACCGCCGTTGTATTCGACAATCCGCTTGACAATTGTCAGTCCAATACCGGTTCCTTCATCCTCTTTACGACTTCCCGGACGTTGAAAAGCGCCAAATATTTTTTCGTGAAATTTTTCATCAATCCCGCGTCCATTGTCCTTCAATGCTATTTCAATATAATTTCCGGTAACTCTGGAGCTGACTTCCAGGACGGGTTCCCGGTTGTCATCGCAATACTTGGCAGCATTTGTGACCAGATTCACAAATACTTGGCGCAATCTCTTTCGAGAGTATGAAGTTTTGCCGAGTTTTTCAGGATATATGATGTTGAGATTTTTGGTGGTAACGATTTCCCTGGCCTGTTCAATGCTTTCCAAAAGGATTTCCACCGCATCGAATTCCTCTCTGGCATCTTCGATACGTCCGATTCGTGACAGTTCCAAAAGATCCAGAACAAGCTCTTCCAACCGCTCGATATTGGCTCTTATTCGCGACAGATAATGCTGACCGCGTTCATCGAGCAGTTCTTCATATTTTTTCTGAAGTCTGTCGGTCATACCGTGAAGCGTGACGAGGGGCGCTTTGAGGTCATGGGAAACCGTATAAATAAACGCTTCCATTTCCTTGTTAGCCCGAATAAGATTTTCGTTTTGTTTTGCCAATTCCCGGTTCATTTCCAGGAGCTGTTCTTCGGCTTTAAGACGGTCCGTGATGTCTCTGGCAACACCAACAAGACCGGCGATAGTGCCGTTTTGCGAATAGGGTGTTTCATTGACTTCAAGCATTCGGCGAGAGCCGTCTTTGCGAATGATTTCAATACAATATGGCGGCTGTTTTTCGCCCGTTTGCAATGCCTTTTGCGTAGCAGCCATGGCGAAATCCGTCATTTCACCTCTGACAAGATACGGCGGCGTGGTCGATCCCCATTCCGATGCCGGATATCCGGTAATGGTCTCCACCGCTGGCGATGCATAGGATACATTGCTGTCCTGGTCATGTACATAGATGAAATCGGAGGAGTTTTCACCGATCAAGCGAAACAACGCTGCCTGCTCCTCAGCCAACCGTTCAGCTTTTCTCTGCTGAGTGATATCTCGAAGCGTGACCAGTAATGCAGGCTCATCGCCGATCAATATTCTAGTGACAATACCCCTTAAAATAATGGTACTGCCATCAGGCCGCTTCAAAGGATTGTCCCAGACATAGTTCGGCAGATCCCCACGCAATATTTTGGAATAAATTTTTTGCGCAATGGCTTCCCCGGCAGGTGTTTTACTGAAAAGATACGTTAAACTCTGAGTTGCAAGATCTTCAGGACTCAAACCAACCAACTTCAGGAGCGGTTCGTTATAGTATACGATCTTGTCATCTTTGAACGCGCAAATTCCAACCGGCAAATTATCGTTTATCAACCGAAACGCTTTGCCGGGATCAGTAAACTCCCAGAGTTTTTTGTCAGCATTCATGAACGCCTCCATGATTTTCTTACCGATGATTGAGAGTTACTCTAACCTATTATGGTTAATTTTAAAAGGTTAAATCAAAGGAATACAGACTCCTGTGGAACCATGAAGTTTTTAGTGGAATATGTTGATGAATTCCTTTATTCTGGATCTATTACATCTCTAAAGGAGGTAAGCCAATGAATGAAGAAAAGAAACCGGTAAATGGCAATGATGAAACGGCCGAAATCATTAATGACGATAAAGAGCAAAAATTCGAAGAATCGAAAGCCCCCAGCTCGTCAAAGGAACCGGTTAAAGATCGCCCCATTGTTTCAGAACAGCCGAAACAGGGAACTTCCGGATCCAATGACACCATCGATAAAATGCAAAAAGAGATTATGCAGTTCAACCCCCTGACATTTGTTGCAGCGGGTATTGCATTCTTGTTTTTCATCATGGTTTTTATTCCGCCGATAACGATTCGGTGGTGGATCATGCTTCCCTTTGCCGCCGCATCCATAATCCTGTTTCACATGCGCAAGAAGGATGCCTCCGGTCTTGAACTCACCGTCTCCCGCGTTGGGTTCTGGTTTGTGATTGTCATGTTTCTCATTCGCGATATGTGGTTGTCATCAAAAGTCGCCTCAATTGCAGATGGTTTTAATGCTATAGTGAACGGTATGCGCGCATTTGAATAACATTGCTGGAACTTAAATATTCAGCCAATGAAAAAACTATTTGTACTGGATACCAATATTCTTCTGAATGATCCCAATTCCATTTTTGCATTTGAAGATAACGATATCTTAATACCCATCGTGTGTATCGAAGAAATCGATAAATTCAAACATGATCAGAACGGAAGAGGCAGAAACGCGCGAGAATTTTCAAGGATTCTCGACCGGTTGCGAAATGAGTCGGGTGTGAGCCTTTCTCAGGGGTTTGCATTGAAAAGTGGAGGAAAACTCCGTGTGGCTCTGGGATGGGAAGCGGAGCAGCGATATCCTTACCGAAATGGAGAGATGAGCGATGATGAGCGGATTTTAGCTGTCGCATTGGAGGCGAAAAAGAATCCTGACAATCTGCCGGTCGTATTTTTAAGCCGTGATACCAATCTGCGTATTCGTGCCGATGCCATTGGCATCATGGCAGAGGATTATATCTCAGATCATACCGATATCTCGAAACTATATCGGGGGTTGAGCGAGTATACGGTTCCTGGGGACAGCATTGAAAAACTGTATAAATCGGGCAAAATCGATAGTATCGAAGACGGTTTGTTTCCCAATGAATATGTCCTTCTCAGGAACGAAAACGAGTCATCGCATACCGGTCTGGGACGTGTAACTGGCGACGGTAAAAGTATTTCTGTGTGTTGCCGTGGAAATCAGACGGTCTGGGGCATAACATCAAGAAACTTGGAACAGCGTATCGCATTCGATTTACTGATGGATGATTCAATTTCGCTGGTAACACTTGTCGGGCAGGCAGGCACCGGTAAAACACTTCTTGCTCTAGCGGCCGGATTAAGCAAGGTCGCGGAGGAAACCAAATTTCAAAGACTTTTGGTTTCCCGGCCTATCTTTCCTATGGGCAGGGATATCGGATTTCTTCCGGGTGAAATCAAAGAGAAACTGCGCCCATGGATGCAACCCATCTTTGATAATCTCGAACTTCTACTCGGCAGCAGTGAAAAGAAAAAGGGAGGTTTTCATCCATCACCTGATGATTTCATCGAACAGGGTATACTGGTCGTTGAACCGCTGACATATATCAGAGGCCGTTCGATTCCCAATCAATTTTTCATCGTTGATGAGGGGCAAAACCTGACACCTCACGAGATAAAAACTATCGTCAGCCGCGCAGGGGAAGGAACCAAAATCGTGCTGACCGGTGATCCCTACCAAATCGATCATCCATACCTCGATTCTCAATCCACAGGGCTGACACGTCTCGTGGAGCGTTTCAAAAAATCACCTCTCGCCGGACATATAACTCTGGTTAAAGGTGAACGATCAAGGCTGGCACAAGCGGCGATAGAACTACTTTAAAAATATCAATGGTGATGATGCACGCGATCAATACGAACCAGAGGAAGTGCTGAATTATTGTTCAATTGCCGTGACGTTTGACACTCTTTTAAACATCGGATCCATATTATCTGGCCCTTTTTATCTGTCGCTATAACACTTAAAGTCGGAGGAGGATCCGCAGATCCTGAAGGTGGTAACATTTCCACGACTGCTATTGTTGGCAAATAATTCAAGGACACGTTATGAATATCTGCGAATGTATCTGTTACTTTCGATTCTGAGGCATAAACAGTCGACACTGAAGAATATGCCACTATCAAAATCAATAGAAAATATGCAAACTTACTGTTGATTAACCCCGCCATTTTCTTTCTCCTGTAACAAAAATAAACCGGGATGAATTATTTATTCGAGGGTAGCCTATTCCACTACCATAAAAAGTCAAGGCCTGATCATGGTGAATTGCGCGGTCTTTTTCACATCGGTGTGGCTTGATAATCCGGCGATAACTTTTTGTTTCAGAGCGACACATGCAGGTTTATCACTCCCAAGATCTTCAGCGGCGCGCAATCTGAGACCGTTTTTATCCCATATGAAATAACGGATGTTGGGAGTATTAAACGATTCAGATAGTTGATGATAATCCACAACATGGATTTTTTGTACCAGATGTTTTGGTAACATCACCTTCAAATGTAATGTGTACAGAGGATCTACAGTATGGTGAACCTGGAGGGAAATCCCTTTTTTATTCGTCCGTTTTGCTTGGATTTCAGGGTCCAGAATTACAATTGCTGTTTTAACGGGATCGAATGAAGGAGAAGATATAAGTCCATAACTCAATGCTGTATTCCGAATGATGGGATGATACATGGCAGATAAATAATGATGACTCCACAAACTGACGACGAAAAAACAGCAGACGGGCAGAACAATGCTCCATATCCGCCGGACATGGCGTGAGAATACCCACCGAAAGCTTTCTGCCAGGATCAAGGCGGTCGCGAATCCCGCCCAGTATTGACGGACAGGCTCAACATCGAGGTTTATAAAAGGCATACAGGCGATAATGAAAAACATACTCGCTAATTTAATTGATCGAGAGCATGGACTTACGACCAGAATAAGCGGCAGGAATGCCAGAAAGTTACATATCGATGATGAAAGGTGTGAATGATCAAACCCAGCCGCAGTGGCAACAAGACGTCCCATATTAGTCCAGATAAACGTGCCGGTTGTCAGATGCCGGCAGATACCGTGATCCTGATATCCCCAATCTGCGCTCCATTGAAAATGCCGGATGATCACATAGCCTGCTGTCAACATGAAATAGGGAAGTGCAAATCGGACTACGTGGACCGTACCCGGCCTGGTGCTAGCCAAAGGCCTGGTCAAACATGATGAAGGGGTGATTCCAGCGACCAGTAGCATGATCAGTGGAATTATGAGTGCGGTTTCTTTCGATAAGAGTGCTCCCATGGCAGCAGCTATTGAGAAGACGCCCATGATGCGGGAATTTCGAGTCAGCATCAGAGCGCTTGTTGCCATAGCCGTAAATGCAAAACATGCAAAAAAAACATCGTCCTCACCGTTCATCCATACAACCGATGCACCGTGCACAGGCCAGATGATGAAAAATCCGGTGGTCAGCGATGCCAAATAACTATCGTTGAACAGCGCTTTAATGAAAATGAAAATCATCAGACCGGACCATATATGGCAAAAGAGAAGGAACAGTTTATAAGGTAAATAGTGATACGAAAACAGTTGATAGAATACCGTATAGAAAAGCGGAGTGGTCGGGCGGAAAAAATGAGCTCGGCCTGGCACATCCGTCCATACCCAGTGCGCGATATTGCCAGTGGACTGTTGATGCAAAGGCAGTATTTGCTTGACCATAACTTCGATATCAAATGCAATCCGGAACGTAATTCGATAACCCCAGAGTGAGAAAATAACCGAAAGAAAAATGAGCGAAAAGATCCATATTTTAGGATAGGATTCGGATAGATCACGTCTCAGCATTCCACCATCCTCCGGAAGCCGCCACGGGATTCACGCGGTTTTGATTGAAACGTAACAGGCGGGATGTAATAATACATTTGCCGGTCAGAACGCATGTGTCATTGTGCAGGCATCACTTCGGCGCATGATGTTTTGGCCGGTGCTTTCTGACGGTCACTCCTCGCCACTCTTTCAAGACTTAACAATCTATGTGATTCCCGATTGCCACCTCCTATAAATTTGTCCGGTTTTACAGTAAAACCGCATGGAACCGGTATCCGTATCCGGACGTTTTGCATTCATAGTGTAAAGGAGTCAAAAAGAGCGTGTTTTCGTTCGAACGGACTCGAAAAAAGACAGGGGAGATGACCGGATTTTTGAGCAGATCAGCCAGCAAATCGAAGTTGTATCGATGCTATTTCAGGTATCTTTCCAGATGTAATTTAATGGAGTCACTGTAAATTTTGTTTTTACAAGCTTCCATGAGACAAGCGGTCAAGGATTGAAGCCGGTTTTCTTCCAGACGTGAATGCGGTTGGTTTTTCAATGTTTCAAGTTTTTTTCGTGCCAGTTGCCGGGCATCAGGCCGATCGTCCCGCAGCCAGTCATCCATTGATTTACGGTAAATTGTTGAACCGGGCGGATCGATTTCATCGCGATGCCATCTGCGAGTGGTCTGGTCGGCAAGGAATTGCCCGTCGATGGCATGTCTGCAGATAATGTCAACAGGGTGATCATCAGGTCGTTGAATGATGCCTTTTTTCAACCTGTAAGCGAGCGCGCATGCATCATGATCCATTATCAGTTTTTCCGGACTTTGCGTGTTTTCATAATTCAAAAATCCGGGACCGGACACGATATTAATTCTGCCCAGAACCGCCAGAACCGCGCCAATACCGGATTCCATACCCGCTTGATAATCCGGTGTTTTTGCATCGGAGCATGCCATGTATGCATGGGTTGGAAAGCCCAGATATCTGCCGATTTGTGCATAGGCCAGATCAATCATCATTGTTTCCATAGATCCCATTGGCGGGGTTCCGTGCCGCATGTCAAAAGCAGCGGGTGATCCGCCCCATACAATCGGTGAGCCCGGACCGAACATTTGATGAATTATGGCACCCGAAAGACATTCGGCAGTATGTTGAACCAGAGATCCCCATAACGTTACCGGTGCTGTTGCACCAGCCAATGGCATGGACACCATTTCTGCTGGTATTCCGCTGACCGCGCAATCCACCAGAGCGGATACAGTAAGGTGACTCCAGCGCAACGGCGGCGACGGGCAGCAATCAAAAACCGCGAGCGGCCGGTTTTTCAAGGCTTCCGATCCACCAGCCACACTTTCAAGCATGGACTTCATGATGGCGAAGGAGTTTACGTTGAAGGTTCCGGTTATAACTGGTTTGGTGCAAAAAGAAAGCGCGAATAGAAGGCGTATAGAATCGGCGATGTCCTCCGGAACATCGGATGGCACCACTCCCGTTGATTGTATCCGGTATCCGGGAAGAAGATCAGTCAGAATTGCCAATTCAATGCAATCTCGGGAGGTCGCACGGCGAATGGTTGTGAGTCCGGGTTCAAGCCAGAACACAGCCGCGGAGCCTGGATCGAAATAGACGTTATCGTTTCCGATTGTCAATGCATTCAATCCGTCTCTGTCATACAACTTAAAACTTGCAGGTACATTCTGAATAATGCTTTCGGACTTTTTACGGTCAAAATACAAGCGCATAGATGCTTTATCCATACGGAATCCATGATCAGCGGCTTTCCGCAGCACATTTTCATGGTCCGCTTCAACTCCGACCGTTTCCAAAACCTCCCAGGCATCATCGATAATCCTGTGAATATCATCCTCTGTCAGCAGGTATATTTGGGGGTTGATATTATTCATGAAATTATTCCTTTCGATGATTGAAAAAACTTGGTTGATAATTTACCTGGAGGTATTTCAGCATCAGAGAGTGGTTCTCATATCAAGGAGATCGCGGAGATATTTGATAAACAAAGGTGAAGTTCCGCAGCAACCACCGATGGCACCAACTCCTTTGACAAGCAATCTGGCTGCGCTTTTGGCGAACGCTTCGGCAGTCGTTTTATATGTTACACCGTCGCTGCCCAGAACCGGCTGGCCAGCATTCGGCTGTATTAAAACGGGCAACTCGGCAGACGATGCCAACAGTGGAGCGAGTTCAAGCATGTCTTCAGGTGTCAGCGTGCAATTCGCACCCATAAAATCTGCACCTTCAGCGGCAATGGCTTGGCAGCATTGACTGACGGAGTTTCCGACCAGTGTATAAAAGCCGCGTTTGGTATGATTGTAGGTCATGGTGACGCCGATGGGCAATGTTGTCAATTTTCGAGCGGATCGAAGGGCTGACAGCGCTTCACGAAGATCGTATTGAGTTTCGATCAGAATGATATCCGGGCTTTCCTTCAGAAGGCTTTCGATCTGCTCCGCAAATAAATCCTCGAGCAATGCATCAGTTGCATTGCCCATGGGGGGATACATCAAACCGGATGGACCGACATCCCCTGCTACAAACGCTTTATCTTCTGCTGCTTCACGTGCGCACCGCACGGCTTCCCTTGAAATGTCATCCAACCGTGCAGCTAATCCATGTTTTTCAAGGTGAAATTTAGTGCCGCAGAATGTATCGGTTGTCAACACTTCCGCTCCAGCCCTAACATAATCTCTGTGTATATTCAGAATCGTTTCCCGATGATCCAGAACCCATCTTTCAGCGCAGTCATTATGTTTCATGCCTTTGTTGATCAACTGAGTCCCCATGGCTCCGTCAAACAATACCACGTTTTTATTCAATCGTTCGATGAATGGCTGCATCATTGTATTTTCCCGATCAGGCGATTGGCGGTCCGAACGGCATCCACGGCATCCGCACCGTATCCGTCAGCACCGATGGTTTCCGCCCAACTGCCAGTTACCGGAGCTCCACCAATAAGGAATTTAACCTGTGACCGGCACGAATGCTCATTAAAAATACGGATTACATCCGGGATTCCTATCATTGTTGTGGTTAGCAGAGCTGAAATGCATATCAGATCTGCCGGTTCTTTCTGGAACGCTTCCAGAAAACGAGAGGCATGTACGTCACTGCCCAGATCCTGCACTCGATATCCATTGGCACGGAGTAAAGTTGCTACCAGCGATTTCCCGATGTCATGAATGTCGCCGAAAATCGTTCCAATAATGACTCTGCGGGTTTCCGAAAGCGGGTTTTTCATCTGTGACAGCTCTTTTTCAAGTATTTGCATGCCTGTTTTCACTGCTTCCGCACCCGCAACAAGTTCCGGAAGAAAATACTCGCCTTCCTCCCATAACCTGCCGACATCTTCAATACCGGGCGTTAATGCTCTGTTGATGAGCAGCAATGGATCCAGTCCCATTTCTAGCCAAGATCCTGCTAGTTTTCGGGAAGATTCGGCATCACCATCAATAACGGCTTGCCGGGTCTGTTCGATGATCTGTTCCGATGTCATTGCAATCTCCTTTTCGTCCCGTTCTGGTCATTATCCTGAAAAACAATCGGGTTTCAAGCTGATATGATTTTTTCCCGGATCATTTTTTTCTCCTGGCGCGTATAGTAAAATAGGTCGGTCTGAGTGGTTGCGTAATCTTATTCGATCGATTGCAGGAGGTATTGATGCACAGAGCTAAATTGTTCGTGGGTAATTTGCATTCTCACGTTACCGATATAGATTTAAAAAAACTTTTTTCCAATTATGGAAAGGTCAAGCTGATCAATCTCGTTAAAGATAAGGGTTTCGGATTTATTGAAATGTCGACTCAGGATGAAGCCCGAAATGCTCAAATCGCGCTTAACGGCAGTGAATTTATGGGACAGCGCATCGATGTGGATGCTGCGATGCCATTCACTTCCTCTGGGGAATCCCCTGTTACATAAACTCGCCGTCAATGGCGTGTCCAAGATGATATCCTGTCGGGACAGTGCGAATGAAAGAAATTTCTAAGCAAGTCCGAATGGGTATTCGCGGTCATCAGTAAAATCCGAACACAACCCAGGATAAGTTGCTGATCATTTCCGAGCCGCCTGCGTTGAGCAGGGCTGCATAGAAAAAAAATGGTCCATCAGCGGGAATGCCGGAGGGAACCGTGAAAAACAGAATTTCTTCACGTTCCGATGTTTCCGGATCACATTTTCGGAACTCGGGAACCGGTTGTGTCGTCCAGGATGGATAAAAATAAAAGAACCCATAAGCTTCCAAGGCAATATACTGATCCGCATTGATAAATTGTGCCGTTGTATTCGTTCGTTCTGCATACAATTCAAAAGAATCCCCCGATGCAAACCAGGGAAGGTTCAGTTGTAGATTGATGATGAGATCGGGTATGGGTGTGGGTGTTACGGTCATGGCCGGCTGTGATGTGGGTGTCGGTGAGATGTCAGGATTTGGAGTGAATGTCGGAGTGTAAGTTGTTCCAGCGGGTGGAGTTGGTGTCGGCGGAATGGGAGTTGGCGTTTGCGTTGGGGTTCCGGGAACAGCGGTTGGGGTTGACGGCTGGGGAGGCCGGATTGAGATATGATAATCGTTCCCATTATTGTTGTCCCATGATCCATCTTGATAATGAATGACAAAATCAACCGATTGAACATCCTGAACCGGCAAATTGAACGGACCGATGTCCAGGTGATAATCACCGTTCATATCCGGTCCGATAAGAACGGATTCCACAGCCGGTCCGGTTCCGCCAAACAAATCGCTGTTGTCAGGCCAATATGCCTCATCAGGCTGCTGCCAATCATGACCTGAGGCGTTCACACCCCAGTGAAACCAGCCGCCTTGTCCTGGTTCGTGAACCGTTATAGCGATCACATCATCACGGGTTGGCGAAACCGGTGTCCAGCTGACCGTATCATTTCCCGAAGAGGATGTTCCTACATAGACATGACATATTTCCGAACGGCTTGTGTTGCCAAGATTGTCCTGGGCTTCAATATAGTAATCGATCAAAACATTCGTTTGATCGGGGATCAGCGTACTGTAATAGTCTGCTTTATAAAGCGGTGTGATCTGGGCTTGGGAAGGACGTGAAAAATCAGTCATATCGGTTTCCTGCCAGTTGCCGCCTGAATATATGCGATTGGCCTGGTCGACATGCCCGTCCGGATCGATGCGAGTTTTAACCTTAGCCCACGCAACGCCGGATAAATCGTAGATAAATGACCATATCGTAAAATCCGAGGATTGTTCGATATACCACTCCGTTCCACCGGGATTATATGGCTGACGCTGCGGTTTGAAGATCGAAGGGCCAAGCGTATCCGTTCCTCCGGCGACCACCATCATGGCGTGCGACACAGCTTGATTGCAGCCGCGAATCGCATTGGAATTCCAGATCACTTCATCCGGTCCGCCTTCCCAATACTCATAATCGCTTGCCTGAGCGCACAAGTAGTCGTGCCAGGCTTGATCCGTCAACGTACCGTTGTTGTACAGAATTCCCGAAACAGACGTCCACGGTGAAATGATATCCGCTGTATGCACCCAGTTCTGAGCAGCGGTTATAACTGCCCAGCTGTTCCAGTCGGGACTGTATCCCTCCGGAAACGGATTCGGGTCATCCAGCCAGAAATGAAATTCAGGATCCAGACATCCGGATCCTATCCAACCTCCCGGTTCCAAAGTAACAATATCGCCGGGTTCTGGAGGAAACAGATCCAGATAATCCTGTATGGTGGTCGGAACAAATCTGTGTGTATTTGATCCTGCCCAATTGACGAAATTTTGAAAGTTTGAATGATAGTAAGATTCGGATCCGCCACCATAATTCTCACCATCATGATGAAGGATTATCAGCAGAGGATGCTGGGGATCAGTGTTGAAGGGCTGAAGCTGACTCATGACGTCATCATAATTCAATGCGCCAAATCCGCCGCGTGCATCTTCATTTCCCATGTAGCAGGATCCAGGAACAGCTATTACATTGGATAATTGCCCTGTTTCAGGATTCGTCCACTGCGTATAATGCACTCTGTGAGACCATGCAGAAACGGGCTCAGGAGCCCAGACACCGTTGAGATGCACCCATGATGAACCTGGGTCTACCTCGCCGAGTGAAAGATCGGATATGTCAGCGCCATTTGGCTCGACAACTCCTGAATTGCCCGTCCAAGGATAATCTGTCAATGTTCTATCCAGATGAATATTATCTATCACTACCCACTCAATCCCACAATTTTTAAGAGCCGGTATCATCCGCTCATGAAAACATGTTTCCGCAGGAAACAATCCCAGAGATGGTGTTCCTCCAAAGGTGTCCTGAAAGATTTTTTTATGAAGCCGGATATGCATTTCGAGATCGTAGATATCCACCAGACCGCCGATCGGGTGATGAAATGCAAAACTGATGATTTCGATCCTTGAATTACCCTGAGTTGTCTGCCACGAAAGCCCTTGATTCCACCGGTTTGTCCAGTTACCGTAATAATCATAATTCCAGTTATTGATATCCAGACACCGTAAACTTTCCATCAAAGATCCAGATATGTTGACCTGAGCGCCCAGATGCGGCAATCCGGCATTCATACCCGATTCAATGGCGTCCATCGGCCAGGTTTTATACGGTCCGCCTTTACTGGACCACATTTCGTGAAGACTGAATGAAAAAGACGGACCACTCTGCGGACCATTATATTGTATCGTTGTAAAAGCATCATCATAAGGTACATAGATTGGCTGATGTAAATGCCATACGAATCCAATATAGATGGGAGTATCCGCAAGCGCGGAAACACAGATAACAACTGCCAATAAAAATGCCAAATTGATGAATCGAACCATAATAATTCTCCCGTGCAGTAAAGAACCAGCTCCTGTCAATTATATCTTGGAGGTGCAGGAAAATAAACGAAACGGTTGGCATTGCATCGGGAAGGTCCGGTCAATCAGAAGGATGTATTGCGGAAGAGTGATGCAATACTATTCACTCACACTAATCACCATACGGCATTTTCGGTACTTTTCCCAAAAGCCGGCAATAAACGGATAGCGCACCCCGGTGATGTGCCGTGTGATCCACGATGGCATTGATGACAGCAGCTCGCGGTAATCCACCCATGACAGGTCCTTCCGGAATGGGAGTCATCAGTTCCGCCTCCGTAACGGAACGTAGTTTTTCTACAGCTTTTTCAAAAGCATCTGTGAGCCACTTTCTGGCTGCCTGCAGAGAAGTGAAATTGCTGATCTTTGAAAGATGTTTTTCAAAATCCATGTCAAATCCTTCGGAATCGAACGCTCCGGAGATAAACCAGTCTACAGTTTGCGCAGTGTGCGCAATTTGCTGAGCTGCGGAAAACATACCGTCTGACGGGATAAAATCCGAATCTGATTCCGTAAGGCATGATGTTGTGTTATTGAAAAAGTTTTTAGCAATCTGCAATTGTGCAATTAATGTGGCTTTCATGACATATCTCCCTAATCAATGTTGAAAAGCAACTCTTGTAATATGAGTTTATATTGCAAAGCTTACTGGCATTGTCAAAGGTTATTCGCATTAATCCGCGGTCTCCTCACTCCAAGAAACAACAAAACGCTGAATATACACACCAGACCGATACACAGTGGCGTAGTGGTTGCCGGGATCGGAGGAACGATGGTAGGCGTTGTTGTTGGAACACCTTCAATAGTGATCAGATAATCTTCCGATTCTCCTTCCATTAAGGGAATCGGGATAGATCCATCCCATGGGAAAGGAAGAACTGTTCCCAGACTTTGCAGCGTTGAGGTTACTCGAACCCAAACCGGCCCGGAAGCGCTTCCGTATGCCGATGGCGGGAGTGCTATGACAACAGGCATTCCACCGGTAACCAGTACATCGGTGAGAACATGTTCATTTGAATCGTTCCAATCCCCGTCCTGTGTGATATCAGCAAGCATATTGATATATGCTTGAGGGCCATTTACGAATACGGTGATGGAAGGACTGGGGCTAAATTGAAATGTGACACCATCGTCAGGTGGTCCGGGAGCAAACGAATCATCGCGATCCGCTTTGTATGTTACGATATCAAGATTGGATATCGTATCAGGGTCTAAAGGATCGTGAATGTCAAGTTCAACGGAAGGTTGAATACCTGCAAATGAGAGGAAACAGTTAGAAGGAATCAAATGATGAACGCCAAAAGGATGAATACCAAAATGAGTGTTGAAGCAGGATGGGAAGTGTGCCGGTTGAAATCCCGGTAATCCAATATAAGCATCCCAGACATTAATACCGGAATAACTTTCATCGGGTGCATCTCCGTAATCCCCCGGGAATGGAACGGGGGTTGGTGTGGCAGTCACGGAGGTAACGGGTGTCGGCGTATCTTCAGCCGTGGGAACAGCTGTCGGTGTTGTGGATACGATGGGTGTCGGAGATGGAGATGGCGAAAAAACAGGGGTGATCGCAATCCTCAGTTTCCCATATCCCCACGTATTGTTTGGAACGGAGCCTGTCCAGACATCCGATATGGCATCATTTTGAATGCGGGATGTCAGAGTGGCTGGGTTGCTTCCATATGTTGCCGGATCGAATTGTAGATACAATGCAGCAGCCCCTGCAACATGAGGTGCAGCAGCAGATGTTCCGCCAAACTCCCGAAATTCACCGATAAAATTCGTCAAGCTTTCCGATATGGAAGCTGTGGAGTATACATCAAAATCTCCCGGTGCTGCCACATCAAGAGAAAGTGCGCTATCTATTCTGGGACCGCGTCCGGAAAAATAGCTTATGGCACCAATAGATGTTCCTGATCCGGTACCATCAGTCCGGGTGCTGTAGGACGCGACAGCCAATGCATTATCAGCCGTTGCCGGTGAGGTAATGGTATTCGCATCCGTTACGTTGATATTGCCATAACTGCCCAGGGTAACACCTCCACTCCATCCAGTAGCATCATCGGCAACATAAGCATGTAGCATAAACGATGGATTGGAGGTTGCGCTGTTGACATTGATTTGAAAGAAATTGCTGGAAATGGACAACGGATTGCCGGATGGATAGCTTTGAATCTCGATGAAAAACATGTTCGTTCCGCGCGAAGAGGTGCTTCGCTGGGCATTAAACTGGTGTTGTGGTGACCCGCCGATAGGATGCCAGATACTGTCGCTCGGCATGTTCATATACCAGCCTGCATTTACGGGATCATAGATATCGAATGTTGGCGGCGTGCCATCGAAATTAGGCCATAAAATGGTAACCCAGAGGTGATAATAGGATGGCGGGGCAGCCGGTACGTATGGGAAAACATACTCCGAGGGTGTACCTGGATCTACCATACCACTGGCATGACGGTTCGCTCCCGCCAGATTACCCGCCGTAACTATTTGTAAAATTCCCATTCCATGTGCAGCATCAACCTGCTGATCCATTAAATCAGACCCGTCAAGATACTGGCCGGACCATGCACCTATTTCCCAGAGCATGATATGAGCGCCCATTGATGTCGCCGCCCAGGTGTAAAATTGTCCGATTCCGATCACATTCCTGTTATACATCAGAAGTTCAGCATTTGGCGCGATACCCGTGTACCGGCTGAAACCCGGCCACCCACCTCCAAGAACACCCGTGACTTCTGTACCATGACCCGTAGTATCCGTATCTGATTGCATCAAATCGATTCCCCTGGATCGAGTCGAATAATCACTGTTATAAGTAGCCATAATCTTCGATTCATTCAGCGCAATGATCGATTCCCCGGGATCTAACAGATTATTGGAATTTTGATCGTCCGCAACAAAGAGCATCTCACCCAATCCCGGATCCGTTTCCACAAAGGTTCCCGGCCCGTAACTTCTCGTGTTGTCATTGTCAGAATCATTGTAAAGCCAATCCACATTAGCTTGATAAATACCGTCTGTGTTTGTGACAATGTTCTGCCAGTCTGTGGTTCTGCCATCGAAAAAGCGCAGTATTTCATTGGATTGGAAACTCATATCACGATTTAAATCAACCCAGTCACTTCCAGAATTGTCTACATATCCATTTCCATTGTCATACCAATCGTACGTATGATTAGCAGCATCCATTCTGAACAGACTGGGATGATATATATCCACACCCGTATCAGCGATGGCAATTAAAATACCGGTTCCTCTTAAAAAATTATAATCTGATGCATACGTGTACCATGCTGTGTTTGCCCAGATTTCTGGAGCACTCATATCCAGGGGCGATTCGGATTGTATCGGAACAGCGGAATAAACGGCCGAAATCGCCGGATTATCTGCAAGAAAAAACAAGCCGTCTATTGTGGTTTTTGCTGGATAAAGGCGCGCGGGATTTTCCATTTCGAAAATTTCATGGTCTATAATGATACCATTAGCCTCCAAATTCATCAGTATTGTTACTGGTTCAAGTGTGTCTGCTAAACCCAGAACTATCGGAAACAGTTCTCCATTGCTGGCTCGCTCTATATCCGGGGGCAAGGGCATATTATTCAATATATCGGCCACAACAAGATTTAAAGCCGCATCAAACCTGGGGATTATTTCTGTCATAGCGGTCGATATCTGAAACACCAGCAATACAGTACAAAGCATCCATAATCTAAGAGTTTTCATAACCTTACCCTCCGGTTTTACAGTTGTAAATGCACTATTACGCACTACTCCCCGTAAAACTTATTACGGTTGTTCCCTAATAATTGTATTTTATCGGTACATTCAGTCTCTTGGCAAATGAAATGCAAGGGCAAGATTTGGAGTGATGATGTTACAGATTTACTGGAGGCGAGTCATTTTGGGATTTTAAAAGAGTATCCCGGACAGGCTCTGCGTAATCCGGTGAAAGCGGCGGATCGCCTAAGAAGGAACAGGCAACCGGGATATCTTTATGAATGCCGGGAATATACCGTCTGGGTAATACCTGTGTGGATCCCCAAAGCAGTTCAGCGGTTCGCTGATCGGGTTTTAGTAAAACAGTATACAGCGAAGGCTGCAGGTCGAACCGTTTTGATTCGACAACCATTGACAATTCGGGAATTTTTCCTGGGAGGTGGAAAATCAAATTACCGTCTGGAGACATTCCCTTAAGGCGGACCGGTTCGTTTCCATTCAGGTAATCAATCTGTAAGCCGAGAGAAGCTTCGTTGAAGAAGCGGGGATGAGGACCTTTTTCGATAAGGAGCTGGGTAAACTGGGACCGGTAATTTACAGGCAGAATACCAAGATGTATTTCCGGGATATCATTTTCGGGAGCGGGATACCAGCCATCGGCACCGCCAAAGAAAGCTGAACGGGGAAACATATGTCCTTGAAGCCAGTCGAAACACCAGGGAAGAGGTTTTTGATACCACAATTCAGGTTGTCCCGTGAATAAAGTTTCCGGTGATAAACATTGACGCGGATGCTCTATATTCGGCAAAGGTATGCCATCCAGATGTTTTTGGTCACGTAAAACAACATAGCCGCAGCCATAAGGATTTCTTGGATACATTCCGGGATGATCCACACGCAAACGAAGCTGATTCGCGAAATTATCCGGTTCATCTACAGGGACACGCCAGTCAACACCGCCATAAGCATTGTAATAGGTCAGATCTATCGATGTAAACGGTTCCGCTGGAGTGAACGCTATGCGGTTGTCATGTGTAATCGTTACATTACGGTTTCCGGTGACACGTGCAGTTTTGCCAATGTTGCCAATTTCAATCGATACATCCATTTCACGAACAGGTTTTCCGGCCAAGGCATGGGCCTTTCCCTGAACGACGATGTCGGTTGCCATTTTATAGGGCCAAAAATCACATCCTGGTTTTAACCGGGGTTTCTCAGCAGGATCATATATATTATTGTGAAGCGGTACAGGCTCAATTAGCTTCAGATTTCCGTTTTCCAGAATGCGATAGGTGAGTTTTATGATGGCAAATGCTATGGGCTTTTCATTCTGATCACTGCTCAGCCCCACATACGCATCGTATCTCTCCGAGACTGGCAATCTTACTGATGGCTGATTCGCTGATTTTAGGTTCATAGTATCATCTATATTGTTGATCCCCACTGTCGCGCTCCGTCGGTTCCAAGTTGTGATCCCACAGCATGAAATTCGCCGCCGACACCGCGGCGTTCTCCTGTGGAACTGTCTCTTGCCGTATCATAGGATACCTCACCACCCAGCCATGGATTTCCAACACCCATACGAAATTGCGGATCGCCGGTTAATGCGGAAGTGCCGAAACCGGTCAACCCACTCACTAGATTCTTTGCCAGATCACTCGGGTTGAAAAATTTTTGCATAATCGCTTGTGAAACCTGCCTGCCAACACCCCCGCGAAACAGATTGCGAAGTCCATGAACAGGTAAATTTCTCATGTTCCTGAAAACATTACGGTAGCTTTGAGCAACTGATCGTCCGGATCCACGAGCGCCGATGAGTGCAAAGACCAGATCTATGGCCATGCTGGCAACGATATCTAATGCGCCTGCCAGTATATCCGCCCATGTCATGCCGACGTGCACGTTATTAAGAAGGTTAGTGGCTGGAGCTGTTACCGGAAGACTGACGGGTTCACCGCATGTCAGCATGACAAATGGCGGAAAAATCGCGGCACAACCCACCGGCTGTCCATTCATTTTTACCGTTGATGAAGAGAACATTATTTTCCGGGATGAAAACGGCCACATGACGGCATACCATGCATTTACCGGAGGAATCGTAACGTCGGGTATCATCGGACCAAGATTGTGGTTTGCCAGGGTTATCCATACGCCTTTATGAAATACGGTTGTTGTGAATTTGTTTTGATTCAATACAAAACCAAATGTCCATAATTGTGTCGCTACCATTTCTATTGCAACGGTTGGCACAGGGTTTGTCATCGGCGGTACAATATAATAGTGCGTGCAAGGTGCGATAGGGACGGTTAAATCATAAACCACATTCACCGGACAATGAACCGTCATGGTTTTATGTTCCTATTGAATCTGGCGGTTGGTTTTCGACAGTTAATCTTACTGCCCGATTACCTCCCGGTTCAAATAAATAATTGAAAAGTAATCGATAAACACAATAAAACCGAAATTCCTCAGCTAAAATGACTAAAGTGTCACATGCAAGTTGTTTGCAGACATGACGATTGTCAAGCAGGAAATCAGCGGTAACTGAAAGATCGGGGACCTGAAAGGAAAGAGGTTTATCAGGATGGACACCTCGAATCGTTATCGGCGTATCCTTAGGAAGTCTGTTGAATACCAACGAAGGATGCGCTCTGGCATACATGTGTTCCGAAAGAAGAAAACTCTGTTCTTGCGTATTCACCGTTCGTTGTGCATGTAATGAGGATGTCAGTGGCATGGTCGCCCAACACAACGGATCGGGCGCGTCATTCCATTTCTCGATAGGGTGATCAGGATCTTCAAGATTTGGC
>JAFGJC010000130.1 GCA_016929305.1 candidate division CSSED10-310 bacterium
GCGCGATAGTAAAACGCTTTTGACAGATCCAGGGGATCGATGTCATTCTTACCAATCAATTCAGTGAACAGGCGAATCCAGGCGCTGTTTACCAACGGCACGTTGATCGACCAGACAAGAGGCTTGATTTGCCCCGGCAGAACTTCTTTGGCGATTCGATTGGAATAGATATCAATATCATTGATGGCGGTAATCTCTCGCAATTGCACCCAATAAACCGATGTCCCGTCATATATCCATTCCAGGTCGACAGGCATACCAAAATCTTTTGCAATCGACTTGGTTTGAAGAGCAACCCGGGATACGATTTCATCAGACAGATCCGAAGCATCGGGTTTAGATGTCCAGTCTCCCCATTTGAAAATCCATCGATCCGGTGTCACTCCTTTTTGCATGAGATTTTCACCGCTTCCCTGAACCGCCTCGATGACGATTTCGTCCAATCCTGTCATCGGATTTTTGCTGAACGCGACACCGGAATATTTGGCGGAGATCATCTCCTGAATGATCACGGCCATTTTGATATCACCCGGCACTTTTCCGTATTTTGCGAGGTATGTCTCTAATCCCGTTGAAGAGACGGAATCCCATACAGTCTGGATCGCTTGAATAGTCGCCTCCATTCCCTGCACATTCAGTACACTCGAAAATTGACCTGCAAAAGAGTGTAAAGCTTCGTCTTCCAAATTGGCTGAAGAGCGAATTGCGTAGGATGTGTCGATTCGGATAAGCGGTGCCAGCTCTTTTTTAAGATCGGTAAGTATGACCTGCCTGTCGCGACCATAAAGAGTGTAGGCGTCCCAACTGCAAACAACGGCATCAGGTACGAGGTATTTTTTCCCGGCAAGTAAACCCAGCATTTCAGCTTTATTGCCAAGGTGATGCGATTTTTTTTCATTTATTGAAAAAATGTATCTGGGGCGCATTCATACTCCCTGGATAATTGACTTCATCGTAACAGGATCATTTTCCGTGATTTCTGATAATTCCCGGTTTGAATTTTGTACAGATAGACACCTGAAGCCACCTCATTTCCGGCATTGTCTGTTCCACGCCATTGTATCGTGTTCCGGCCCGCAGAATTCGATACAGATTTCGAGAAAATCAATTTACCTGAAATGTCATAGATAAAAAATGAAAATTCACCGGATTCGGGTATTCGGTAATTGATACAAGTTGTCGAATTAAAAGGATTCGGATAATTTTGTTTAAGTTCGGGAGTATCCGGCAATGATTCAACAAGATCAGCTCGACTTGAACTCACCTGTTTTAAGGAAACATTGTCGATAAATATGTCATGATCATCTGCTCCGGCATCGAGTACAATTTGTGCTTCCGGATCGGATGGCTCTTCCATAATAAACTCATAAAAGAAGTGAGCTGGTTTTTGAGTGAGTGCTGTTCCTCCAATTTCTGAATAATTGATCATTGGGTCATGATTGCTTTGAATGTCGATGAATATCACTCTCTCTCCATCCGAAAATGCATCAAATTCAAACTGATATTTTTTCCCGTTGATCAGGGATATTCCCGGGTGAAGCAACCGGATATCCCAGCTCCCAATACCGCCGTCCCGGATTATCAGATGCAGCATATAATCATCTGTAATTTCATAGTCTGCATCCCCATTGAATACCAGCCACACCCAATCACTCATCTCGTTTTCGAAATCTCCGTTACTGACGATATTTTGTCCCGGTTCGATCAGGTTAACCAGGACATCGACCTCATTTGAGAAGCCGCTTTCCTGACCGCTGCGGTCTGTTGCAGTGACCCGAAAATAAAAGCGCCTGTTATTGACCAGTTCATGGGATAAATGCACAAATGGTTTCTCCGACGTCGCGATGACCGTGTTCGGATTTTCCCCGGTTCCCCCGTAAACATTGTAATAGTCAATATCCGGATCGCCGAATTTGTTAAAGATCAGGGTTACTGCATCTGTATACGTTTCTGCAAGGAGGTAAGGAACCAGGGCAACCGCATCCCACTGATACTTGAAAACACGATAGGCATTTGTATTCTCTTCGAATGTGAATTCAAATGTCTTGACACCTTCGCCCGTCACTTCCGTTGCCAGTTTGGACAGAAAAAATCCTTGCGCCCAGTTGATAAACCGGTTACCGTTGGGCAGGCGCTGGTTATTGCCCATAAAATTGCTGAATTGATTATCCGGTTCAACATTGCGATATTCCCACACCAGTTGGGCAGTTTTTGCCTCGGTATCCAGCTCCCACTCCACACCCCGTGAAACCGGGGGTAAGTGCTGATTTCCGTTGTCAAAAACCGTGTAACGACCATTGCCTAAAGATCGAACATGGTGTTGACAGGAGGGTCCGTTTAACGGATCGTTGATAAAAGTGAATTGATTGTTTTTTCCCCCCAACCGCCAGATAATCTCTCCGGTTTCGATATTGATTTTAGTAATTTCACTCAGATGCCTGCTCGACAGTAAAATATGACCATCCGTATCGATATCGAGTGCATTCATATGAGGGAATCGGACAAAACGTGAATTGATCTCATCGATTTCGGGCTCATCATTATCTGCAATATCAAAATGGTCAAATGCGCGCCAGATAAAGTTGGGCGCCCTGCTTCCCGGCGGATAACCGAAAATCGCCGTTTCCTCAACGTTCACACTGGTACCGGCGCCCGGAATAGTTTGACTCAGGTCAACGTTATAATCCCTGGAGCCAATCATGAAAGACCGGCCGTCTTCCAAAATCACGAGTTCATGATCATTCTGATAATAGCCGTTCCAGTTAATCCGGTATGAATGGGTCACAGTGTAGGTATTGTCCATCGAGACATAACCGCCGGCAGGGGCCCCAGGTAAGGGGGCGTTGAGTGTGATCTCCCCGTTTTTTTGCAAATCCAGATTCAAGGGCATTAGCCAACCATTATAATAGTAATACCATACAGGAGCACCGGTGTTATCCAGAATCATATAATAACTGTTTTGAGTCCCCCACCCGTGCGTGACAAACAGATAGCCGCCGGCCGGATTGTTGTTCATTAACACCTGCATCCTCGGAAAATTGGATGGAACAGAGACGCCGTTCAGCACGGCAGGATCCCCGGCCATCATCCCGGCGGCGGCATAGTCAAAGACCGGCTTTTGAACCGGCAGTTTTTTGTTCATCGCTGAATTATCGATACTTTCCGGTCTGTCATAAATTGTAAAATAGCACGTTTTTTTCAGGAACGGTTCATCCGCTCCCTGAAACACAGGATTGATAAACATTGTTACGGTTTCACCCGCCTTGAAAGGCACGTCCGGAAGGAATCGGATGGTCTTGTGATCGGTTAAAACAGTCGTTCGACCGGATACGGCCCCTGACTGATCTCCGGTAAGCACGATGAAAGTTACCAGATTTGTAATCTGAAAAGGATCGACATTGTTAAATCGGATCAGAACTTCGGTCCCTATCGGCAGGAAGGCGGAGCCCGGTTTGGGGAAAATATATTGAAGCGTTGGATTCACCGCAAAGACACACGGTAGATTGAGAATCAGAAATAATATGATGAATAGGAGTATTCTGTTCATAATCAACCTTCAGAATCCTCAAAGCACGACGGGGTCTGTCAGATCGAGAGGCGTCACTTCAGCGTTCAGCATAGGCGTTACCTTATATTATCAGGATCGTAAGTCATCACCATCATGATCCAGTCATTATTTACAAATGCCTTTCCATCGATGGCTCTTTCCCGGGCATATTGGGAACCGGACGCGGTGCTTTGCGGGTAGCTTGCCGCGCCTGTTGCTGAAATATGAGCCGTTATTCCATCCTCATTAAAGAGGCCTGCAAACAATGCAACCTGTCTGCGACCGGAATATTTATTCCATCCGCCTTCGTCCCAAATACCGGTCGCCATATGGCGTTGCCCGTAGAATTTAACCCAGGCGATCATCGTGAAGGGATTCCTGCCATAAATATTCAAAGGCGTATGCTCGAATTGTGCACGCGGCACCTCTCCGAAAATGTATCCTCCTTATTTCGGCCGGGATTTTTTCATGGGAATCAGTGTAACCGGTCCCAGGAGCCCGGAAGGTGTCAACGGCCACTTCGATGCGTCGAATTTTTCGTAGTTCTGGTTCACGAAATTGA
>JAFGJC010000131.1 GCA_016929305.1 candidate division CSSED10-310 bacterium
AGATACGTAAAAAATACATAGATTGTAAAACTGAACACCAAATTATCGGCCACTGAAGCAGGAAATTAACAACCTTGCTGTATTCTGATTTTCGGAATTTATTACGTGCGCACGCGAACTCTTACTAGGGGATCTTGCCAGTACTGGAACCTAATTTTTGCATGTCAGTGTTCTTCCTTATTGATTATGACATGCAACTCCCCTGGTGTTTTTTCCAGCATATTCCCAGCAAAAATCTCATAGTCGATTTGAAATGATTTCGCTTTCTCATAAGATTCAAAAATTACAAATAACGTATCAGCTTCTATCACGAATTTATGCTTTAAACTAATGACGTGAAACCTTAATTCATATCCCTCTTCCCCTCTTGTAATAGTGTAAGGGGATACCATCGGAGGCTGAATTCTATTCGGAGTCTTGCTAGCCAAATATGGCATAGCTACAGCAGCTCCGCTGAGAGAATTGTATAAATTCTTCATTGAAGATTCAGGTTTCTCAGGCGGATCAGGTGGATTCGGTTCATTTGGATATCTCTTGCTATCCATCAGTCTTATTCCATCATTAGCGAAATTCAAATATACATCAATATCCTCAGCTGGCGTACTCCCTTCATTGGATACTAAAATATCGATCTGGATTGTCCTGGACTGCAGGTTCTTATACCCAATTTTACTTAATAGATATTCACGGTACTGACGATAAAAGTCGATAAGTTTTGTATTGTAATTTTCAATATCAGCAGATGTAATTGTTCCAACAAGCATAAAATTCAGATCACCAGGACTTAAGTTTTGGGAAATCCCACTTTTTCTAGGTGTCTCTTGACTCATCTTAGGGTATTGAATGTTAATCATTCTTATTTCCGCATCAATTTCATATTCGTCAATTTCGATTTGCTTCTGGATATTAAACTCCATGTGATTCTTTCTGTTTTCAAACAGTAAAGTCAGTTTGGGGATTTTACTTTTCAATTCAAGGTTTTCTTTTTCGAGTTTTTTTATAATCTCTTTTTCAGGATCAGGTTCTTCCTGTAGTTTGTACTTTTGCGGTAACCTGATTGTGGATATCCCCAGCCGTTTAGCTTTCCCGATAAGAGTCAGACCCGAATCCGAAGTTATTAAAACAATCTCAGAATCGGGCTTTTCTTCCTTAAACATTAATATATTGGCAATCAGATTATCGTCATTAACGTCTTTCACAAGCCCGAATTTATTGAAATCTATCCCTGGCTCACGGGTTTCAAAAATCATCTCAACATCGTGACGCAATTCTGCTCGCAAGGATTTTTCAAATAATTTGTCAAGACGGATCGTGATCCATCCGGCACGATCCCTTATCCTGGGACTATGATGAGTATCTTTTGTTTTATTAAGTTCCCTGACATTCAAGGTGGTGAGAACAATAGTGACCTGGGGTGCTTTCAGTACATCAAGCCAGTTAATTTGATCAAACGGCTGATAATGAAGAAATATATTCGTATCAAGAAATGCGAATTTACCCATAAATTCAAATACTCCTAAAATACAAACTGTTCCAGATCAGACCTTCAATCATTATCGGAAAAGTATGGTTTATTTAATCTGAGGTGTCAACGAACGTATCGATTTCTCTAAGAATATTATGATAATTGAAATTCTTGGGTACGTTTTTTGGGTACGTTTTCACGTCAATTTAAGTCAATTTTGGTCAGTATTTCCGAATTTGGCATTTCAGTCTTTTCGCGTGAATCCTTGAAATACAAGGATTACAAGGCTTCATAACGGAAATACGGAGCGGGTCTCCTCTGCCTGTCACGCCAACCTGTCCCACCGAAGCATGTGTTGTGGATCACTCAGTGGTAATGCATTATTGGCGAAGGTGGAAGGTCGCGAGTTCGAGTCTCAGCCTGTCCTCCGTAGCCACGCCAAGGGCGTGGCGGAGGGGGATCCCCGACATTTTTTTGTAAGGACTTACGTTCACTCCGAAAAGTGGGCGTTTTTCTTTCAGATACCACTCAGATACCAGTCAGGTCGAATTCCTTAACAATGATCAAAACAATAGAGTTTTAATAGTGCGAGGCTGACAGAGAAAAAATATGATCACCATTCACCAAAATGCTGTGAGTGAATCTCCTATTAAATAAGGAGTAGTTTAGCTAAACTCTTTAAGGGAGGTAGATCATGAGGAAATTAGCAGTCTTGGCTTTCATTTTTTGCCTGGGAATTCCAGGATTTATTCATGCTTCAGTCGTCAATGTTCCTGGTGATTATCCAACGATACAAGCAGGGATCGACGCAGCAGTTAACGGTGATACAGTGCTGATCGCTGATGGAACTTATTCGGGAAGCGGGAACTATGATATCGACTTTAAGGGCAAAGCCATCGAAGTTTCATCCATAAATGGTCCTGGAAGTTGTGTTGTGGACTGCCAGGAGATGGGAAGAGGATTCATGTTTCAAACCAGTGAAGCAAATACCTCCATTTTAATGGGCTTGACTGTAACCAACGGATCGGCGGACAACTTTGGGGGCGGCGCTGTGTTTTGCAACGCAGCCAGTCCTTTAATTAATAACTGCCGATTCATTGGCAACCAAAGTGTTGGATATGGAGGTGCAATCAGATATCTGGATATGGGCAGCGGCAATTGGGAAATGCTGTATGTTGTCGATTGTCTTTTTGAAAACAATCATACAAACAATGGCGGTGGCGGTATTGCCATCGACGGCAGCTTGAACGCCAATATTTTGAGATGCCGTCTTGTCAACAATCATGCATCTGAATTCGGTGGAGGGATCTGCTGCTGGGCGTCCACTACCTACATTTCCGACACGATTATTTCTGGAAACATCACCGATGGTGAAGGTGGTGGAATGTACTATGTCCATGGTTATTATCCAGTGACAAACTGTTTACTAACAGAAAATACAGCCAATCAGGGTGGAGCGGTTTCAGGTGACTACGGATTGAAAAGCTATAACTGTACCGTCATTGGAAACAGCGCAACAGATTCAGGCGGCGCATTTTTCGTAACCGATATGGAACCGCGTATAATGAACTGTATCATCAGAAATAACGGATCCAATGGAATGGTGGGATTTCCCGATTACTATTACACCTCATATTCAAACATTGAAGGCATTCCTCCTTATATCGAAGGATGCTTTGATGAAGATCCGTTGTTTGCGACAGGACCTTCTGGCGAATTCTACCTGAGCCAGATTACCGCAGGACAGTCAGCCGACAGCCCGTGTCTGAACACGGGCAGTGACGAATCTAACAGTATCTGTTTCCCTGATGAGGACGGAAACACCTGCATGGACACACGCACAACCCGAACGGATCACATTTCAGATCAGGATACAGTGGATATGGGATATCATTATTCTACTGATCTGCCGATACCAACGCCTACCCCTACCCCTGAATGCGATACACTGGGCTGCGAGGTGGATATCCCAGCTGAGAATTTTTCACCAGGAGATGAGTTCTACTGCGATGTATTGATCTGCAATCCAACCGATAATATGTTCGAGAATATCCCCCTTTATTCGGTCCTTGATGTCTATGGGGAAATTTTTGTGCTTCCACCTATCATTGTGGATGTTCCTCCTGGCATTTCACCCCATACAATTATCCCGACGGTTATTTGGCCAGATAATGCTGGTGAAGGCCAGGCGACGATTTATGCAGCTATGACGAATGAAGCTGTCTCGGAATTGTTTGGATCGTTTGGGTACTTTCAATTCGTCTGGACAGATTGATCTGAATTATCATAAATCCACGTTCAGAAATATAGATTTACACCCACTCCGAAAAGTGGGCGTTTTTCATTTAGATGCCAATCAGATGCCAGTATGTGAAATTGCGTAAAGAATGCTCATACCATTTACGTTTTCAGGCCGAGCGATTCAATAAATTGATTGTAAAATTCCGGGGAGTATTCTTTCATGACTCGGAACAGTTTCTTTCTCCACTTTGGCAGCAGTTCGGTCATCACAGATGCCATTCGCTTCGTTTGAATATCATCGGAGAGTAGAAATCGTCCTAAATCAATTGCCATGATAAGATCCTTCTGTTTTTTTCCCAATACTTTTCTTCTATCTGAAATTAGAAATTTCTGAATAACAAAAGCTGCGGGTTCTGGAACAACGACTGGTATTTTCTGGAAATACAATTCAAGCGGATAGGTCTGGAGAATACTCAAATAACGTAAAGGTTGTGCTGATATTTTCAACTCAGAAATGGAAGGATCCATTTTCTTCACCCCTATTTCAGGTATCAAAAATTCGACTTCTAAATCAGGGTGAACATATTTGACTACACCATCTGTTCAATCGAAATGTTCTGAAAAACCCAGTGAACCAAGAATCCGTGGGACATCCACTCTGATGTTTAATCTGGAAGGATTGCAGATCATGAAATCAATATCCGTTGTTCTAAGAAGCGGAATGAAAGGAGAATCATTGAAATATTGCTTGTACACTGGCAAACACCAGCTTCCAACAAGCATGATTTCGTTCAACACACCTTCATTATGAAGCGTTTTGAGGATGTTAAGACCAAGTTCTGATACTTTATTCATGGAGCGCTTTCTTGATTTCTTTCAAGTTCGCCTTCGCTTGGCGGAGTAACTTTTCATTTTCTTTTCTCGTTTCGATATGTCTGGACACTTCAATGACTTTTTTGGAGTTTTCTTTGCCAAGGTATACGAATTTAACTTTTTTACGATCTCTATAAACTAAATATGCGTAGACTTGGTTGTTACGCTTCTTCAAAGAGATTGATCCCCTTGGCAGTTTCTCAATTGCCTCACTGTAAAAGTTAACGAGTTTTTGGAGACGATCGTATTCTTCTCGTAAAATATGCTGAACAACACTCATGGAACCTGATCTCCCATCATGCCTAACACATCAGTTATAATTTACTTTATGTTAGGCAAGGTTGTCAAGATTATTGTACCTAACAAATGCCAGTTATTTTGAGATTGTTAGGCAATTCTTCATGGCGATATTTGCCATAAAATTATTATATAAATTGATTTCAAACCTGACAAAACATCCTGACGTATTTACAAGTGACGACAATTTGTCTGATTTCATCGGATGAACCAAAGATAGTACCTTGAACATCCGAAAACTTTAGTACACTTTTGGGGTAAGTTTTCGTGGCTTGTCCAATTTTTTATACTCTTCTCGATATTGAATCATATGTCGGTAATGTTCTACCTAAGTTGAGTGATTTTCATCAAAATACCCACTGGAAATCTGCTGGAGAGGCACTACGAATCCATAGTTTATCGAAGTGAATGTTATCCCAGACAAACTGAGTTACTTTCAAGATTATTTTTCCTTTATGCCAAACGATTTGATTCGCATCTGTCATACCCTACAACCCGGCGTTTTGGAACATATCATCAATCCGCTCATCAGTTTCAAGGTTGGTATAAATCACACGATCCGGACGGAAAAACTCGAAACACCTCTGACCTTTTTCATCACAAATGTACCGGAAGTAAATCATCCGGCGGTAAATATCCCATGATCCATGCTTATCCCATAAGTCCATGTATTGCCAGCGGTCTTTCCCTTTTCGATAGTCATGCCATTCATCATCGCAATAGTCTATAACGAACGCTTTAATTTCCGAATGCACACTGCCACCAATTACATTTCCCACATGTAACTGTTCCAAAAAAGAGAATACATTCTGATCAAAAAAGCACGAGTCAGCACTTTTTTTGTAAATTTATATTTCAAAAAACTCGTATTTTGAATTGCCACAAATCAATTTTTATTCAGTTCAGAACAATGGAGATTTTTAGTAACCAGCAGCAAACGGTATGCTAAGCAAGAACAACAATTTATTATTTAT
>JAFGJC010000132.1 GCA_016929305.1 candidate division CSSED10-310 bacterium
AAAGTCACTCATTCTCCATTTCTCGTATTCGACCAGTCCTCCCTTCCAACCATTTCTCGAGACAAAAGGGCCCAACTCTTTGACAAAATCAGAAATCCGCATACTCGCGTTTTTTTCCTGCTCTCACCTGCCGAGAAAGCATATCTATCGAGACCTGCCTCAGTTTTCGTATCCACGTACTCATCGTTTCCAACACCGTCGGGAACCTATATCTGATCTTTCGGTGCCGGCTTGCTGCACAACCCAAACGGCTAGGTATCCCACGATGATCTTATGCTCCGAGCCGGCAAGCTTAAACGTCTTTTCCTTATTGAAATGAATATGCATCGGAGACGAAGTGCGTGAAATGCCAATTTTCTATTCTTTCACACTTAACACTCAGCTTCCTATCACGAGGGGCCTTAAACCAAAACTCCACGCCCCGTCCAGCTTTGACAAACCCACTGCGATACGCAAGCCGGATAACATCTGGATCAGAAGTAACGATTTCTAACACGTCTGCACTGCTTTCCCAAAATAGCTTTTCCAAAACTAAAAGTAATGTTTTCAGGTGCTTTTCACCTTCAGAGTAGAATCCAAAATCCATCAGAGTCATGAGCCTAAAATTCGAATATCGTCCTGCGAAATTATTTACGATGCGGTCTTTTAAGATAAGATACAGCACAGGATTTTTGCGGGCTTCTTCTAGAATTACATAAAAGCTCAAATTCTTACTGCTTTTCAGTTTCCATCTAATTCTGTCTTTACTATTATCAAAATGATATCTATCGCCATAGCATAACTTGTTAAAGCCATTGTACTCCGGAAAACTGCAGTAATCTAGCTTTCGAATCTCGTAGCCCGATTTCGTTAAACTCGCGGTTCTTAGAATTGTCCTTCTCAATACATAGATAGACCCACGATATATCGCATCAACGAGGCTGCTAATCGGCTTATATTTTACATGAGCGCTCAAAAACGCCATGCTGCTTTTCAAAAAGAGAAGCCGGTGCGCTGTGTTTGTAATTGTGAACCCCATTTTGCGGCAAATGTGGGTTGTGATTGGGTTTGCAAAAGCGCCTCCTACGAAAACATCATGTTCAAATAAAATCTTTACCATGTTCTTCCATACACAGGTTGCTGCTCCTTGTCCCCTATAATTCGGGTCAGTAAGCAAATCTGCGGTCCAGGCCCATTTATACTTCTCCTTTTCTCCAAACAAAAGGTCTGGAAATGTTTGTACTGACGCCACTATCTTCTCCTTTTTAAAAACATAGAAAAAGAAGGGGAAATCAGTTGATATGTCCGGAGACGCCTTAAGATCGCTTATAAATTCAATCGGGTTGTGCATGCTATTGCCTTTTCTGAGAATCAGTGGGTGAAGACTACTCAGGCTATGAATTTGCGAGAAATCAATAAAGTTGAAGCCATACGATTCTGCCATTGTTCATCCTCAGAAAACGTTTATTATTCGATACTATGAGGCGCGATAAGACGTTCCTTCTTTGGTGGCCCAGGCTAGCAAATTTGCCTCCACAAGTGGTAAAACCCCGCAGTCTCAGATGAGTTGACCATCAGCGCATCTACATTCTACCTATGGCGTGCAAATCTGACCTATTTTACTGACAAAACCTTACGATAGGGCCAGCATTCTCGTTGAATTCTCGAAACAACTCAGTTATTTTTTGACATCGAGGCCCCAGGCTCTACGCGGGCGATTTCCTACTAAAAGGGGCATCGGTAATCAGTGGGGGAACGTTGGTGACCTCTCCGTCTGCTTAAAAGCTTCTTCCAGAGCAACAGAGGATCTCGATGAAAAGATAGCCTAACAGTGGTAACAGTATTTACCAAGTATCTGATTGTGAATAAATATCCGTGAGTTACAGAACCAATATACGAATATCCCATTTTGCGATTCATTCGCGTTGCCGCTTTATTCCATTGGTAATAACATATTATATCTCGATTGTAGCCGCAGTTCTTTAGCTCAGAAAATGCATAAGTCTTCAGCATATTGAGCAGTCCCAGTCCTCTGAAGGCCCTATGCATATAGTTATTTATGCAAAATAGCTCATCAGACCTGAGTTCGATATTTCCGTCAAAATATTCAATGTGGTGATCCCCTACAGCCCACCAACAATATCCAATTATTCTGTCCTCCCTTTTCACTACATAACAAAAATACCTTTTCCTAATTCGCAAAATAACATCATCAAGCGTAAAATCGCTTTCAAACTCCATTTGTTGAAGTGTTTCGTCAAGCATTTCCATGTCCATTGGATTAAATCGCTCGAAAACTATCCCATCGGGCTTCTTCCAATCTGTGGCTTTTGACAGAGAGAATTCACAAAAGATTAGTCTATTCATCGAAAGCAAATCTGTTTTTATACTCTTCCAGTCCACTGCAGACGTACTCCTTGAAAACTAAGCTTCCCTGCGGAAATGGGACCTCAGCATGCTATGCTTTCTTTTTAATTTCCTTTTTAACCTTTGTGACAATTTTGTTCTTTAAGTATTCTAGACCTGGTCTAATATCACGAACGTTAAACGGCTCTATGCACGGGATTGTCATCAAGACCTTTAGAGTTGCAAGCACGGAGTAATCCTTGTCACCTATCTTTTTCCTGATATGTCCAAGGTCACGCTCAAGATCTATCCAGAATTTCTGTTTCTTGGAGGCCATGAATTCCTTTTGGCCAATTTCCTTTCCCGAAAGATCGCCGTAAGCACAATATCCAATATTTGCCTTCATTCGGG